>JALVCR010000190.1 GCA_027009865.1 Campylobacterales bacterium | reverse complement strand
AATATATCCAACTCTTACTATCTGATTTGGTTTTAATGGAACATTTTGGATTCTATCTGGATCCCAATAATGAAAAACTCTCCATCCAATCACCGCGTCAGCCTGTTTTAAAGATATAGCCGAAGCGGTTTTAGAACAGCTTCCGGTATAATTTACAAGATTTTTTCTAAAAGCCTCTTTTTCTTTTTGGGAGAAATTCTTCTCTATAATCTCCACAGCATAAGCTCCTACACAAACTCCGTTTGGATTTGCTATAGCCACTCTGATACCGGGTTTAGTTAAATCTTTTAGAGATTTTATATTTTTTGGATTTCCTTTTTGCACATTGATAGAAGGGACAAGATATACGATAATCTTTTTGCTATCTTTATAAACTACGCCCTCTCTTATAGCTTTTTGCATATAATCAGAAGAGCCCGGAAAGTATAAATCGCCTCTTTTTGTAAGTTTCATTTGAGAGAGCACAAACCCGCTTCCGCCATATACTATATTAACCTTAACCTTTTTCTTCTTTTCAAAAAGCCTGGCCGCTTCATCCAAAGGCGGTTTGCTTGCCGAGCCTGCAAAAATTAAAAGCTCTTTTGAAAAAAGAGAAGTCAAAATTAAAAAGAATATGGCAAATTTTCTCATCTAAACTTCCTTTGAAATTTGTTTTGGAGTTTATCACAAAAAGGCTAAGTTTTTAATATACCCCAACCGATATTTATAAAAACAAAAGAGAGGTTTCTTATGTCTTTAATAGATTCGATAAAAAGAGAATTTAGATCGGTTATTAAATGGGAAAATCCGCTTGATAATGAAATTTTTCATCTTTGGAGCGATAGAGGAGATGAGATAAAAAATGCTTCAAAACTGATAGTCTCGCCAACTCAAGGAGTAATTTTCATTTATGAAGGCAAAATTGTCTCGATTTTTGATAAAGAGGGAATTTTTGATATAAAAACCTCAAATATCCCTTTTATAACCACTCTAAAAAAATTTATGCAATTTTTTGAAAGCGAACACAAAAGCGCATTCTACTTTTATAAAAAAAGCGTAATTACAAATGTCAAATGGGGAACTCTCTCAGCTATAAAATATCTCGATCCTTTTTTCAATTTTCCAGTTAAACTTATGGCTTTTGGAAATTACAGTTTTCAAATAAAAGATCCAAGAAAATTTTTTATCTCTTTTGTAGGAAATAAAGAGAGTTTTTTGGTAGATGATTTTAAAGAGATAATGAATGCAAGACTTCTTCAAATTATGACCGATTTTTTTGCCGAATCTAAATACTCTTATATAGAAATAGACTCCAAATTAGAAGAAGTAGTAGAAGCTTTATTTAAAAGATTAAAAGAAGAGTTTGTAAAATTTGGATTTGATTTAACTGATTTTAGAGTGGAGGGAACGGCATTTGATGAGGAGAGCCAAAAAAGAATAGATGAAATATCCAATGTTTTAGCAAAATCTTATGCCGCTAAAAAGATTGGAATCAGTTATCAAAAATTAAGAGAGCTTGACGCTTTGAATGAAGCCGCATCCAATGAAAACGGAACGGCGGGTGTTTTTATGGCCGCAAATGTAGGAAATTCTCTTTTAAACAATACTCAAAATACACCCCAAAACGATATTGTAAGCAGATTAAAAAAGCTAAAGGAGCTTTATGATATGAAACTGATAGAAGAAAAAGAGTTTTTAAGAAAAAAAGAGGAAATTTTAAAAGAGGTTTAATATGAGATGCAGTTTTTGTTCGGCTCCTTTGCCCAAAAAAGGTTTGATTTGCGAATATTGCGGAAAAAGAAATCCGATAAATTTAGAATCTTTTTCATATAAAGAGGTGGATTTCAATAAAAATATTTTATGCCCTGTTTGCAACGAGAGACTAAAAAAGATAAATATAGGAAATAAAGAGAATTTTATACTAATGCACTGCGCAAAATGCGACGGTATTTTTATAAAAATGGAGGAGCTTGAAAAACTTCTTGAAACAAAAGCTAATAGAGCCAAAATCGTAGATATCCAAATGCTAAATTTCATAACAAACCATCCAAGATTTGAAATAGAAAAAAAGATAATTTATAAAAAATGTCCCGTATGCAAAAAAGAGATGATAAGAAAAAATTACAGATCCATAAGCGGGGTGATAGTGGATATTTGCAAAGAGCATGGAGTATGGCTTGACGGGGGAGAGCTAAAACAGCTTATAGAGTGGAAAAAAGTCGGTGGGGATTTGAAAGCAAAAGAGAAAAAGCCGTTAGAGAATTTAAGCTTCAAAGATTATAAAGAAGAAAAGAGAGAGTTTGATTTTGGATTTGATCCTTTAGATGCGCTTTTTAGATGGATATACGGTTTTTAATTTAATTTCAAATCACACTTCTTCAATCCAAAACCTTCCAGCTTAATGGTAAGATTATATCACAAAAAAAGAGTATTTGGAAAAGAAGATTTTATTGAAAATATTAAATTTTAAGTAAATTATTTTTAGAAATTAAATCAATTTAATTCAGTTGCTTAATGAATTATTATGAATCATGTAAGAACTTTTTGGATAAGTTTCAATTAAGCGGTTTTATATGATTTCCCTAAATTTCGGATTTATAAGTTTTTGTTATAGTTTTTAAA
>JALVCR010000189.1 GCA_027009865.1 Campylobacterales bacterium | reverse complement strand
AAAAAGAATATCCAAATTTGCCGCAGCTGCTTTGCTTGTAACTTCCGCTCTAAACGGCGGAGAGATAAGATTTGGAAAGGGAACCTTCGATATGAGCATGGGAGTTACAAAGCTCTTTACTATGGATATGAGCCTTGATATAGATGTTTTAAACTTTTCCGAACACCATGCAAATATCGGAAGCTATCCCGTATATTACTACTATAACGCCGATTTTTACAAATCTGATTTTATAGACAAAATGACTCAGTGGGCAAGCTATCCTATAAGAATGCAGATTCCTTTCTTTGGAGCTTCAATAGAGGATATGATAGATGAATATACAATGATTCCAGTTCCCGCAGATTATAAAATAAAGGGATTTGATCTTGATATAGGTTTGGGATATGATGTATTAAAAGATCCAAACAATAAAAATAACTACATCGGAATAGGAATAAACAGCGGTGTTTCCATGCCTACAATGGAAACAAGAGATATGATGGGAGATGCAAGACTTACATACAATCTCTTAAAAGATACAAAAACAAAAGTAAAAACTTATAAAGCGGGAATATCTCTTAACGCAAACTATGAAATAGCTCCTAAAGTAAGCATCTACGGATTCGCAAGTTACGGATATCAAACTGGAGATATAAAAAATGAATATCTTCTCTCCTCTATGGATGTTGACGGAACATATACCGTATTTGATGTGGGAATTAGATACACACCTTTTAGCGCTTCTAAAGATTTTGGATGGATAACTCTCTCTCCTAAACTATACCTAACGCTTGGCCATACTTACAAAAAATGGGATGTTGACGATGTAAGAGTAAATCTATTTAAATTTTTTAGCGCTAATATGTTTGGACCTTTTACAACCGACTTTAAAAGCCAATATACTTACATAGGAGTTGGGTATAGCTTTTTTTGATATTTTGATATAATAAATTTCTCTACATTTAAAAGAGGAGCGTGTCATAAATGCATAGAAAAAAGATTTATAACCCAAATTCTCATGAGAGCGTAAACGAAAGAAAGATTTTCGGCGGAGATCCAACCGGAATATTTGAACTTAATAAAATAAAATATCAATGGGCATACAATCTTTGGGAGGTCATGCTAAGCAACACATGGTTTCCCAAAGAGGTAGATATGACACAGGATGCAAGGGATTATAAGCTTCTAACCGAACAAGAGAAAAACTCATACGACAAAGCCCTCTCTCAATTAATTTTTATGGATTCTTTGCAGACAAACAACTTAATAGATAATATAAATCCCTACATTACCGCTCCGGAGATTAATCTTATTTTGGTAAGACAGGCTTTCGAAGAGGCTTTGCACTCACAAAGCTATGCGGTAATGGTAGATAGCATATCCCAAAATACCGAAGAGATATACGATATGTGGCGAAGGGATATGAAACTGAAAGGCAAAAACGACTATATCGCAAAAGTTTATGAAGATTTAGCCAAGAATCCAACCGATGAGCAGATAGTAAAAGCTATGTTTGCAAATCAGATTTTAGAGGGAATCTATTTTTACAGCGGATTTACATTCTTTTACACTTTGGCAAGAAGCGGCAAAATGCTTGGAAGTGCTCAGATGATAAGATTCATTCAAAGAGACGAGGTAACGCATCTGTTAATTTTCCAAAATATGATAAATTCTACAAAAAAAGAGAGACCGGATCTCTTTACCCCATCTTTGCTTGATGAGGTTTATCATATGTTTGAAGAGGCGGTAAAACTTGAAGTCTCTTGGGGACAATATATTACAAACGGTCAGATTTTGGGATTGACAGACGAAATTATAGATCAATATATTAAATATCTTGCCGACCAGAGATTGAAAGCGGTAGGGCTTAAAACTTTATATAACGTTTCTCATCCGATTAAGTGGGTAGATAACTTCTCCAAATTCAATGATCAGAAAACAAACTTTTTTGAGGGAAATGTTACTAACTACAGTAAAGGGAGTTTAAGTTTTGACGACTTCTAAACTCCCTCTTTACTCTTTGCAGTTTGAATACCGCTCAAATACGTATGAGAAAAATCTGCTAAAGCTAACAGATCTTATAAAAACAACCAAAGAGAACTCTTTGGTGGTAGCTCCAGAGCTCTCTTTAACCCACTTTAGCTTTGATTTTATGCAAAAAGCAGCAGACTTTGGGAAAGAGGCGCTAAAAGAGATAATAAAATTATCGGAAAATAGAATTATTGCTTTCTCTTTAACCGAAAAAATAGGAAATAAATTTTACAATAACGCAAAAATAATTTACAAAAAAGAGGTTATCCATACTCAAGCAAAATATAAACTCTTTAAATTCGGTTTTGAAGATAAATATTTTGCTCCGGGAAGAGAGGAAGATATAAAAATAGTTGAGATAAACAATCTTAAAATCGCCATTTTGATATGTTTTGAGATAAGATTTATAGATCTTTGGAAAAAAATTCAAGGAGCCGACATTATATTGATACCGGCTCTTTGGGGAAAGCTTAGAAAAGAGCAGCTTGAAGCCATTACAAAAGCTATGGGAATAATCAATCAAGCTTTTATAGTTTTGGCAAACAGCGCAAATTTGGATATGGCAAAGAGTTCGGGAATAATCACTCCTTTTGGAAAAGAGATAAGAGACGATAGCAGCGAGATAATCAGGCATAA
>JALVCR010000188.1 GCA_027009865.1 Campylobacterales bacterium | reverse complement strand
AGAGGGATTTTCTAAATTAAACTCTTTTAAAATTTCAACGAAATTTTCATTCCACTCAAATGTTGAGTTATCGCAAAAATTTTTTGTTTTTGGAATGTATCTTAGAAGGGTTTCCCAAGGTTTGGTGGAAGGATTTATAAGTGCTGCTTTTAAATCATATTTATCTGCTAAATATGTTGCATAAAATCCGCCAAGAGATGAGCCGATTAAATTTACTCTCTCATTGCATACTTCTATGAAATTGCAAAGCGTATCTATTGCCAATTTGGGGTTGTAAGGAAGAGATGGAGCAAAAAATTTTTCTCCCTTTTCTTTATAATGAGCCTTAAATTTTTGAGCTTTTTTGCCGTTTGCGCATCCTGCAAATCCGTGAATATAGAGTGTTATCATATTTTTACTCCAAACACAATTGTATTACATGTCATTATAACATATCAGATTTTGTCCTAATTGACAGTTATTGGAAAAAGTTTAAAGTGCAGTTTAAAAAATATATAAATATTTTAAATTACACTTTAAAAAAATAGTATATAATAATTAAAAAGCTAAAAAGCATTTTATAATTAGCTATTAAATATTATCTGTTTATACAGCAGAGCCTAATAAAATTCCGCTTTGGCTGTTTGGCTGTTTGGGTGTTTGTATTAATTATTTGATACTTTATCCGTAATTTTTGAAAGGTTTTAAAACGTGAAAAAAGTTTTAGTTATGTGCACTGGAAATAGTTGTAGAAGCATTATCGCAGAAGCTTTGATAAATAAATATTTAAAAAGATTTGATATTGAAGCAAAAAGTTGTGGAGTAAATCCAAGTGGAAGAGTAAATCCAAATGCAAAAAAAGTTTTGGAAGAAAATGGATGTTGGGATGATAGCTATCACTCAAAACATCTTAATAGTGTTATAAATGAAGAGTTTGATTTGGTTGTTACAGTATGCGACCATGCAAAAGAGAGTTGTCCTGTTTTTCCAAAGCCTGTAAAAAAGATACACATTGGATTTGCTGACCCTGACGGAAAAGATTATAAGGAGTTTGAAAAGAGTTTTAAAGAGATAAAAGAGAAACTTTTACCAAAAATCAAGAAGGAGTTAAATATATGAGTATAGAAAAAAAAGTTATCAAAGTTGATAATGGTGTAAAGATAAATTTTTTAGGTGCTATTGAGAAAAATACAGTCATGACAATGGTTCAAAATTGTGCAACTGGACAGTGTGAATGTATGAGTGATGAGACAAAGAAAAAGATAAAAGATATGAAAGTAGATGGAAAAGATGGAGATGTAAAGCTATCTTTAGAGGGCGATGTTTCAGTGGAAGAAATAAAAGAAGCGCTTTCAAAATCTAAAGTTATAAAATAAAGGAGAGTTATTTTAAACTCTCTTTGATTACTTTATAGAAAAAGTTTAGATTTATTTTAACTTCTCTTTTCCCAAGCCAAAGTTTTATAATCTCTTTTTGAATTTTTGGATTTGCAAAAAGGTTTGTCATAAACTTTATTGTAAAATCGTTATATAAAAATATTTTTTGCAAAAGGGAAAGAGTTTTGAATTTATTTAGGTTCTTCTTTTTCCACATCTCTTCATATTCAAAAGGAGAGCCATTTTTTCCCAAAATCTCGGCTGCCATTTTTCCCGATTCCATAGCATAATATATCCCTTCATAGGTAAACGGCAAAACAAATCCTCCGCTGTCTCCTGTGAAAAAGACTCTATCTTTGTAAAATAGAGGATTTTTGAAATTTGGAATTTTATAGCCTTTGACTTTTATATTTTCATTTATTTTTAGGCTTTTTAAGAAATTTTCAAAGTATTTTTCTCCATTTACGGTTCCTATGTTTGAGCCTTTTGTGTGGGGAAATGCCCATGCGTAAAATCTCCCGGCTATTTTTGATCCAAAATGAAATTGGCATGTATTTAAATTTCTGGAGATATCGGCATATCTGGTTAGATTAGAATCTACTCTATCTTTATTTACTATTTTTCTTATTTTTGAATTTACTCCATCGGCCGCTATTAAGTGGGAGGCTTTTAGATGTTCTATTTTTCCCTCTCTTTTTATCTTTATGAGGATATAATCTTTAAATATTTTCAAATCTAAAAATACAGCTTCTATAACTTCGCTTCCCTCTTTTTTGGCAAGCTCTCTTAAATAGGCGTCAAATTCTCTTCTTTCAACTATTGCTATTGGATTTTGGGATATGTCGATTGAGATTTTTCTTTTTTTGTGAAAGATTTCTATTTCATTTATGATTTTTTTTATAACTTTTTTATCTAAATCAAACTCTTTGAAAGCATCTATTCTGATTCCGCCGCCGCAGGGTTTTTTGAAATTAAGATCTCTTTGAATCAGAATGTTTTTAACTTTAAATTTTGATAAATATCTTGCAGCCGTAGCGCCGGCTGGCCCACCTCCTATGATTACAACTTCCCTCACACCTTAATAGTCCCACATCTCAAAGTCGTTCCAGATATTTTTAGCCTCTTCGTCTCCGTTGTCAAAAGCCTTTTTAAGCCAATATTTTGCCCTTTGCATATCTCTTTTTTTGACTCCCTGTTTGTAGATATACATAACTCCAAGCATTCTTTGGGCTTTTGCATGATTTTTTTTAGCAGCTTTCAAAAACCATTTGTAAGCTTGAATATAATCTTTCAAAACTCCAACGCCGTTATAATACATCATCCCTATC
>JALVCR010000187.1 GCA_027009865.1 Campylobacterales bacterium | reverse complement strand
AAAGAATTTAACGGCAATCTTTTTGAAAATTTACGAAATACTATACTTTTTTTGCAAAATCATCTACATGTTAGTGCGAAAGTTGAGGGTTTGCAACTAAAAGAAAAGCTTGAAATTCCGCTTTTAGCTCTAAGAGAAGCAATTTTAAATGCAATAATCCATAGAGACTACCAAAGAAACAGCGATATAAAAGTTGCAATTTATGATGATATTGTAGAGATTGTTTCACCTGGTGGCTTTCCAAACGGTTTGACACTTGAAGAGGTGATGAGCGGAAGAAGTGAAATTAGAAATAAAATAGTTGCAAATTTGTTTAAAGAACTCGGATTTGTAGAGACTTGGGGAAGCGGGATAGGAAAGATTCAAAAACTATGCGAAGAAAATGGTATTAAATTTGAAATAAATGAGAGTGGGAATTTTGTAAGTATTGTGTTTTATAGACCTATTGAAACCGGCATAAAAGTGCCGAATAGTGCCGAAAAAAAGCCGAATAGTGCCGAAAAAATATTAAACTATCAGGAAAAAATTATTGTAGAGTATCTAAAAGAAAATCAAAAAATCGATATCTATACAGCACAAAAACTTTTAAATGTTAAAGAAAGAAGAGCAAGGGAAATTCTAAGTAATTTAGTCAAAAAGAATATCTTAGAAAAAGTTGGTAAAACCAAAGGGAGTTTTTATATTTTAAAAACAATGAAATGATAATCCTTTATCAAAATATGTCGAAAAAAATTGATAATTTATACATATTGGAAAAATATGAGTAAAAATATACGAAATATATACATATTTTATGAAAATAGATAAAATTTTACAAAAAATAACTAAAGGAAAATATATGAAACTTCGCTTCAAAGAGCAGCAATATCAAATAGATGCAGTAAATGCCATTTGCAATATTTTTGACAGACAGCCAAAAAGAGATCTTATTAAAAATATTTTTGATAAAGAAATTTTACAGCATGGACTTATTAAGGTAAATTAGTATATAAAGCAGTAAATAATATTTTAGATCTTAATTTTATATAAGTAAAAATAATATCTAAAGTTATAACACAAAAGGAAAGAGTCATGATAAAAATAGTAAAACGTATTGAAAACATTTTTAACGATAACATAGCATTTGTGGAAAGGTGGGATTTTTCAAAAGCAAACCTAAACGAACAAAACAGAATCTTAGCCATAACGCAGGTTGCCTCTATATGCTATCAGTCAAAAAAGGCTTTAGGAAGCGAAAATTTATATAACAGACTAATGAGTGAATCTATGGGACTTCCTTCAAGCTCTTTTGAATTTGTTCCTGTTTTATTAGATTTTTCAAAAAAGGAGCACGAAGAGATTTTAAAACCGGAATTTTCAAATGCAAAAAAGTTTGGGGAATTAGTAGAAGATGGAAAATTTTTGCTTACAAACTACAGAGCCATAGTTTATGATTATGAGAAAAATCCCTCCCTTTACAAAACGGATATAAGAAAAATATACAACACTAAAAAAGAGTGCGAAATCATAGAGAAAAATTTCAAGGTATTTTTATACAAAATAGATCTCCCAACAAGAAGCCAGATGGTAAGACACAGAGTAAATTGGCAAGAACTCTCAAGAAGATACGTAAGCGGCAAAAGGGTTCCATTTGAATTTTATATAAGCGAAAATATGAAAAATATAAAAAGCTCCTACGGAGATACAGAAAAAATTATAAAAATATGCGAAGAACACTATTTTAAAGCTTTAGAAGAGGGAGTCAAACCCCAAGAGGCAAGAAGAATCATACCCCAAGCAGCCTATACCCAAATATGGGGAGGATTCATGCCATCTCAACTTGAAAATTTCTTTAAATTAAGACTTGACAAGCACGCTCAATGGGAGATAAGAGAGGTGGCAAAAGCTATGAAAAAGCTTATCTGATTCTCTGAGCATGAGTTAGAGCCACAGCTATTGCATCTGTAACATCCAAAGGCTTTATATCTTTTCTTATTTTTAAAATATTTTTCACCATAAAGGCTACCTGTTCTTTGGAAGCCTTTGCTTTCCCAGTTATGGCTCTTTTTATCTGAAGAGGGGTATATTCATAAAATTTTCCAAATTTTTGCAAAATCTTAAGCATTAAAGCGCCTCTAAACTGAGCAAGCTTTATAACGGTTTTTGGATTATAGGCAAAGAATATATCCTCAATAGCCACTTCATCTATATCTTGCAAAGAGAAAATCAAATCAATCCCTTCGCAAAGCTCCAAAATCTGCTCCTGAAGATTTAAAGACTTAAATCTTAAAACTCCAGCCTCCAACAAAAAAAGCCTGCTCTCATCCTTTTTCACAATAGCATATCCCAAATTTTTGCTTCCCGGATCAATTCCCAAAATATTCACTTAAATTTCCCTTCCAAATCTCAACTTTTTCACATCAAATTCACTCTGCAAAGTGCCATTTTATCGTAAAAAAAGCCATTTTTTAACATCAAATTAAATAATTTTTGATAAAATAATTCACATAATAATTCACAATGTGATAAACGGAGATATATATTTGCTATCAGATGAAATTTTAAAAGATTTAAAAAAAGAGATATCGGAGCTCGAATACAAAAGATATATAAAACAGCTATCTTTCAATGAAGAGGAATCAAGATCAGATTATCTGGTATTTGAAGCTCCAAACACATTGATAGCAAACTGGATAAAAACAAAATACGCAGAAAAAATAGCAAAT
>JALVCR010000186.1 GCA_027009865.1 Campylobacterales bacterium | reverse complement strand
TATTCAGTATGAGAAGACAAAAAAAGTTTTAGAAAATAAGTTTAAAGCAAAAAAATATCTTATCTATTTTCAATCTTTTACAAACACTTACGCTCCTTTTGAAACTTTAAAAATTTTATATAAGCACGCTTTAGAAAAAGAGGATGTTATAGGCCTTAGCATAGGCACAAGAACCGATTGCGTAACGGATAAGATTTTGAATTTTTTAAAAGAGCTTTCCAAAGAGAGAGAGATTTGGATAGAGTATGGAATTCAATCTTTTTTTGACGAGACGATGAAGATTACAAACAGAGGACATGACGTAAAAAATGTAATAGAGACGATAAAAAAGACAAAAGAGATAGGCTTGAAAGTTTGCGGACATCTAATTTTCGGACTTCCAAACGAAACAGAAGAGATGATGTTAAAAAGCGTCAAAACGGCTGTAGATTTAAAGATAGATTCTCTAAAAATTCACCCTTTATATGTTGTTAAAAATACCGCTTTGGCGGTAGATTATATGAAGGGAAGATTTAAGCCTATTTCTGAGGAGAAATATATAAAAACTTTGATAGAGGCTTTGAAAATTATCCCTGAAAATGTTATCATACAAAGAGTTACGGCTGGTATAAGGGATGATACTCTTTTAGCTCCCAAATGGTGCTATTGCAAAGAAAAACAGATAAAAAAGATAAGAGAAGCTTTAAAAAAAGAGAATATGATCTATTAAAGGAGGTGATTAGATGGAAGGGAAAGAGGTTAAAGAGATTCAAGAGAGTGAGCATATTAATGAAAATGAACAAGAAGTTCAAAACAGCGGGGCAGTTTCAAAAACTTCTGAAGTAAAAGGTAAAAAGCCTCACGAAGAGGTTGTTGAGATAGTTGATGCTTCCAAAGTTTTGGTTGAAAGTGTTGAAAAAGAGATTAAAGAGGCTATGGAGCGTCTAAATGAAGATATAGACAGACTTGAAAAGCTTGAAGAGGAGGTATTAAATACTACTTTAAAAGAGACAGACGAGCTTTTAAAAGAGCTTGGATATGAGGAAGATTTATCTAATGTGGAGATACCGACTCCCTCTTTTGAATATGATAAAAAAGATTCTCTCCCTCAGATAAAGAGGCCAAGCAGTGGTAGGTTTTCAGCTTTTGTATGGGGAATTTTGGGAGGCGCTTTGACGGCTGGAACTATTGGATATTTTGCTATGAACAAGCTTAATATTCCTGTGGATAAACTACCAAACAAAGAGCAGATAACAGAGATTTTAAAATGGGTATCTGAGCAGATAGGCGCCGCTCCTAACGAGAGTATCGGGGCCGCTGTTGTAGGGGGCGCTTCTTTAATAGTCTTTTTTATTATCTATAAACTAAAAGTCTCCCTGACTGCAAATAAAAATATAAAACTTGCCGAAGAGATAAAAGAGAAGGCTTTTGAGCATAAGAGCAAAAGGGAAGAGAGAAAAGAGGAGATTTTAAAAACAGATGAGCATGTGAATAAAACAAGAGAGATATTGAATGATTTGAATGTTCTTTTAAAAGAGTATAATGCGAAGCTTAAAAGGATTTTGCATTTTGAAAAGGAAAAAGGTTTTAATGAGCTTCACGAGAAATCCAAAAATGATATAGAAGATGCTTTCAATATAGCAAAAGAGATAAAATTAATTATAATAACTCCAGAATCTTCAAACGGAGAGCTAAATCCTGAAAGTTTGGAAGTTTTGAAAAACAGCGAAATTTTGCTAAACAGAATGATTCAAAAACTCTATTAAACTCAGCTCCCCTTGGAGCTGGGTTTATTTGACAGCTTCGATTCCTTTGAAATCTTTTAATATTTTTGAGAGAATTTTTTGAAAATTTTTGCTTTTATTTATCATATCTTCAAATATCTCTTTTGAAGAGGGAAAATTTGCCGCTAATTCTTTGTATATGTCGGTTTTGTGTTTTATCGTATCGTTGATGATATCAAATAATCTTTTCATATCCTCTTTTGTAAAGACAGCTTTTAAAATATCGGTTAGCATTCTTCGTCTCTCTCTGACCATTATAGACTCTCCGTATAAATCGGCTATCGCTTTTAAATCAAATCTTGAGAAATAGACTCCGCATTTTGCGGGAGTTAGCATCTCTTCTTTTAAAATGGTTATATAATCTCCCTCGTAAATCTCCTCTTCGCTACTCTCTTTAATGGAGCATTTTTGAAAATTTTCAAAATCATTTTTTAAATCGTCTAAATTAAAATTTTCCATCTCTCTCCCTCATTATTTTCTCTATTATCTCAATAAGCTTTCTGTCATCCATCATAATCGTCTCTTTTTCAGCAACTAAAATAAAATTTTCTCTATTTTTGAAAGCTGCTATTAAAAAGCCCTGAACATTAAAAGCTTTTGCCGCTTTTTTTTGAAACTCTTGTGAAAATATCGTAACTTCCACTTTAGAATTTTTAAGATTTTTTATAAAAAAATCAAAATCATCCTCTTTTATCGATATTCCTATCAAATGGGCGTCTATTTTATTAGAGCTTAGATAGTCGTTTACTACGTTTTGAATCGGCGAGTTTGCGCTCTCTTCTCCCGCATAAGCTATTATTGTTATCTCTTTTTTTAAAAGTTCTCTTGGATCTCTTTGCAAAATGTCTCCTTTTAAAATCCCCACAAATTTTTGGCCTCTTCCTCTTCGATTTTACATCTTCTACAAATCTTCTCCCCTTCTAAATAGGTGAAAAAATTTCCGCATTCGTTGCACCTTATTACCTCAAACTGTTTTAAGACTTTTTGGGACGGATTGAAAAACTCTTTTGTATCGAAAAAGGGAGAGATTTTTATCGAATCCTTTTCGCATACGTCATGGCATAGATGGCATTTAAGGCACAGCATATCGTCAAAATAGATAACGCTCTCTTTTATATTTGAGCTTAAAGCCCCGCTTGGACATATCCTATAGCAGATAGAGCAGTTATCGCAGCTTTCATCTATCTCTTTTGAAGATACAAAAGATATTTTATTGCTCTCTATCCTATCATACTCATTTGGTTTTTTAGCTCTTTTTAATACGCTATAGAGTATTTTTCTTTTGTTTGGAATTATTTTCTCTCTTTTTTTCGCGCTTTGGGCTGCATCTATCGATACTGTCGGGTTTTTAAGATATTTTAGCTCTTCTTCCTTCTCCTTTGCCAAATTTTGAGCATTTTTTAAAGAGAAGGCTTTAAAGAAATCTCTTCTGTCTGTTTTTTTCTCTTTTTGTAAAAGAAGTTTTTCGCTTTTTATCTCTTTTTTGGAAATTTTTTGCAAAATGAAATTGGCTTCTTTGATGTTTGACTCTATCTGTTTTTTTACCTTTTCATCAAGTTCGCAGTTTTCGCAGTGTCCCAAATCCAAAACAATATCTTTAATTAAAGCCAAAGAGATGAGATACTCTACATTTAAAGCGCTTAAGCATACAAAATTGTATTTGCATCCTATTTTACTCTCTTCCTCTTTGATAAAATCAAAAAAGAAATCTTTTATGCTGAAATTTTTCATTTCAATAGCTTCAGTCGGGCAGACTCCGACACAGGCTGCGCATAAAACGCATCTCTCTTGAAAAATAGATATTTTGAAATCTTCGCACTTTATCGCTTCAAAACCGCAAATCTCTTCGCATTTTCTGCATTGGCTCAATTTTGAGGAGTATCTAACGCAAGCGGAAGGATCAAGCCTTATATTCAAACTCTCTCCTCGTTTGATAAATACTCCAAATCCTCAAGCAGAAATTCCAAAGCGCTTTTTGCCAAATCTTTATAAAAAGGGGTTCTTGCCTCTTCGGCCACGTTTATTAGATACATGGGAGCAAATTTTAATATATGATTCTTTAGGAAGTCTTTTTGAAGTTTTTTAAACTCTTTAGCCAACTCATCTTTTCCTCTCTCTATCGCCTCTTTTTCGTTTTCTATTAAGATTTTCATAAATTCAAGCTCTATTCCTATATGATCGGGCGATACGGCTCTTGCTTTGTCTAAATTTGCTCTAAAACCCTGCTCGTTATAAATTTCTACTACCGGGTTTGCTCCTCCGCTTTCTATCATAGCGTCTTCTCTTGTATAAAAGCTCTCATAAGGGATTAGATGCAAAATTGAGATATCGGTAAAATCGACGTTTAAATAGTGGGTTATTATCTTTTCTAAATTCTCTTTTTTTCTCTTTTCCCATTTGGAGTATGTCGGAAAAAGTATTTCAAATTCATCGCTTTTTTCTATCTTTTTTAAAATCTCTTTTTGAACTTCGCTTAACAGAAGTCTTGAAAAAAGCGCGTAATATCTCTCTCTTTTTTGGATAGTTTCCAACTTAAAACCTTTTCTAACGGATTGTTTTATGGTATAGTAATATAAAAAATTATTATACAAAAATATCTCTGAATATTAACTTTTAGGAGAGAGTATGCCTGTTTTAGCAGTTATTTTTATTTTGGTATCTTTAAATGCTGATGATTTAAGAGAGGGAGAGAAGCTTTTTAGCCAAAAGGGGTGTTATGCCTGTCATGGGATAGATGCCAAAGGGAACTCCTCTTATCCATCTTTGGCTGGAAAGGAGGTTAAATATATAGTGGATAAATTGGAAAATTATAAAAGAGAGAGAATAAAGTCCCAAAGAAGCGATATTATGACAAGTTACGCAAAAAATTTAACTAAAGATGAAATGAAAAAAATAGCTGTCTTTATACATTCTCTTAAAGAGAATAAAAGAGAGGGAGAGGAATTTTTTGAGGATTCCCTCTATGAGAGCGACTAATTTTTCTTCTTTTTTCGGCATTCTTCGCAAGTAATTAGTCCTAAAACGTTAATATTTTCTATATTATGCTTTGTTATCTCTTTTAATATAGTATTACATTCGTCTACCGCATTTTTTACATAATAGTCAAAAACTTTTCCGCACTCTTTACACATTATATGAATATGTGGTTCTGTGTAGATATCAAATTTAGATTTTTCATTTGCTGAAGGGGGAATTATCTCTATGGCAAGTCCGGCATCTTTTAGCATATTCAAATTTTTATAAATAGTAGCTAAAGATATAGAAGGATGAGTTTTTTTTAAGTTATTATAAAGCTCATCTATAGTAGGATGTTCTTTTTTATCCAACTCTCTTAAAATGGCAATTCTTTGAGGAGTAGCTTTAAGCCCCACCTCTTTGAGTTTTTCCACCATATTTTAACCTCCTGAAAAATTAATCGCAATTCCTTGATTATATCGGTTCATAACTTATTTTTATATTAAAAATTTTTTAAATATATTTAGTTTTTAGAAAAATTTTTTTGCAAAACGTTAAATATTCTTTCAGATAATTTTTTAGGAGTTAAATTTAAATATTCTTCTATAATAGAAGTTTTACCATGAGAAATAAATTTATCCTCAAATTCAAAGCTATAAACATAAATATTTTTAATATTTTGTTCATTAAGGAATTCCAAAATAGCGCTCGCAACTCCCCCCATTTTTGCGCTATCGCTAAAAACAAACCATATTTTATATTTTTTGGCAAGTTTTTTTAACATATTTCCATCTAAAGGTTTTACAAATTTTAGATCTAAAATTGCAGGTTCTGTTTCTTTTGGTAACAGCTTTGAAGTTTCCAGTGCTTTTCCAACGCCGTTTCCATAACCTATAAAAAGTATCTCGTTTTTAGATTCTCTTAACAGTTGAGCTTTACCAAGCTCAAATCTTTCAAACTCAACCTCATCTTCAAGCAAAAAGGCTCCTCTTGGATATCTAAAAGCGCAAGGCGTTTTCATTTCATAAGCAAATCTAACTGCATCCTCCATCGTTTTTTTATCTCTTGGGGCAAAAAGGGTTAGATTCGGTATTGCTCTAAGATATGAGATATCAAAAGCCCCCTGGTGAGTTTCTCCGTCTTCTCCCACTATTCCGGCTCTATCTATCGCAAAAGCTACTGGAAGGTTCATAATGCAGACATCATGAATTACCTGATCGTATGCTCTTTGCAAAAATGTTGAATAGATTGTAACGAAAGGTTTAAATCCCTCTTTTGCCATAGCAGCCATTGATGTTACCGCATGCTGTTCGGCTATTCCGACATCCCAAAATCTATCGGGAAACTCTTCTATTAAAGGTTTAAGCCCCGTTCCGCTTGGCATAGCGGCTGTAACTCCTACAATATTTTTATGTTTTTTTGAAAGTTCCATTAAAGTTTTGCTGTAAATCTCGGTTGCGCTTTTTGATGAAGAGCTCTTTTTATAGGGAGTTCCCGTTTTTATATCAAAAGGTCCCACTCCATGCCAATGCTCATAATAGCCTTCGGCTATCTCATATCCTTTACCCTTTATTGTTTGAGCGTGAATGATTACCGGTTTTTTAAGGTCTTTGGCTATTTTATAAACTTCTATAAGTCCTTCTATATCGTGTCCGTCAACCGGCCCTATATACTCTAATCCAAGCTCTTCAAAAAGGATTCCTGGAGTTATCAATTTTATGCTCTCTTCAAATCTTTTTGCAATATAGGTGGCGCTTTTTGGAAGATATTCTAAAAGCTGCTCTGTTTTTGTTTTGAATTTTTGATAAAACCGGCTTGCCATTTTTTGAGAGAGATAATTGCTGATTGCGCCTATCGGTTTTGAGATGCTCATTTCGTTATCGTTTAGGATAATCACACATGGATATTTCCTGTCTCCAAGCTCATTTAGCGCTTCATACACCATACCTGCGCTCATTGAGCCGTCTCCTATTAAAACAACGGGGATTCTGTCCTCTTTTTTTAAAGCTATTGCTTTTGCCGCTCCGGTAGCGATTGAGATGGAAGTTGAGCTGTGGCCGGCTACGAAATAGTCATAAGGAGACTCTTTTGGTTTTGTAAAACCGCTTATTCCGCTAAACTGCCTTAGCGTATCAAATCTCTCCCATCTGTCTGTTAATAGTTTGTGGGCGTATGCCTGATGGGATACGTCGAAAATGAAGGGATCTTTTTTTGAATCAAAAACATAATGCATAGCCACTATCAAATCCACAGCCCCCAAAGCGCTGCTTAAATGGCCTCCGTTTTTGCTTACTACATGTAAAATTTTCTCTCTTATCTTTTTGGCTAAATCATTTAGCTCTTCTATTGAATAGTTTTTTATATTCATTGGCTCTTCTTTTTATGGAATTTATGAGGAGAGAAGTTTTTGTATGTTTTCGAGTCTTTGCTGAATGGTGGCGTCCATATTTCCGGCATCGCTTTCGATGATCACTCCCCCCTCTTGGATCGTATCGTCTGCTACTGTTTCAATTGCCGGGTTTTCTTTAAAGTGTTCCTTTATATAATTAAAATCATTAGGATTTAATTTAATTTTTATTTTAGTTGCTTCTTTTAATTCTTTTATAAGATTTTCTGAAAGTGTTAAAGCTATCTCTTTTGAGTTTTGGGATACCTCTTTTAATATCACCTCTTTTGCAATTTCAATAGCGCTTTTTGAGAGCTCTTCTTTGGCCTTTTCGAAGAATGAATTTAATTTTTTAATGGTTTCATTTAAATTATTTATAGATTCTTCATAAGAGGATTTTAGTTTTAAAAGTTTGTTTTCAAAAGCTTCTTCCACTTCTTTTAAAGCTTTCTCTTTTGCCTCTTTTTCTATAATATTTTGCTGCTCTTTTAGTTTCTCTTCAAACTCTTCTATCAGTTTTTCATTTTGCATTTGAAGTTCAACTATTGTGCTTGATAGCTCCTCTATCTTTTTTAAAAGCTCTTCAACCATTTTTGAATCGTTTTGATTCTCTTCTTTTTTAGGAAGAGGTTCCTCTTTGTTTTCTATTGTCTCTTTTATCTCTTTTTCTATCTCCTCTTTTGATTTTTTTGGTTTTTGCTCTAAAGTTTCAAGTGTTTGAAAATGATACTTTTCAATTTTGTGTTTTGTAAGCTCATCCTCTTTTATGAGATTTTTCATAACTACTCAATCATCTCCTCAGCTTCCCCTATTTGGATAATTCCCTGCTCGGCTAACTGCTGAACCTCTTCTACAATTTTTCTTTGAGCCTCTTCAACCTCTTTTAATTTGACAGCTCCCATAAACTGCATCTCTTCCAAAAACGCTTCTCTGGCTCTCTCAGACATATTTCCCAAAAATTTCTCTTTCATCTCGTCCGTAGCGCCCTTTAAAGCTACCATAAGCTCCTTTTTATCCACACTTTTTAAAATCTCTCTTATGGCGATATTGTCAAGTTTTGCTATATCTTCAAAAGTAAACATCATCTCTTTTATAGTAGCCGCTAAACTCTCATCGGTTTGCTCTATGATATTTAGAGTAGATTTTGTGCTGCTTTGGCCAAGCCTGTTTAAAATTTCGGCAACCGCTTTAGGCCCTCCAACTTCCACTTTATAGCTTGTTAAAGATTCAAGTTTGTTTTCCAACACGGCCGATACTCTTTTTATAACGTTTGATGAGATATCTCCTAAATTTGCTATTCTCAAAACCACTTGGGCTCTAAGTTCGTCTGGAAAATAGGAGAGGGTTTCCGCTGCATTGTTTGGATCCATATGGGCTATTATCAAAGCTATTGTTTGAGGATGCTCGTTCATAATGAAATCTGCAAGCTGCTGGGGTTTTATTTGATCTAAATATGAAAAACTTTTGCTTTTATCTAAACTCTTAGCAAGCCTATCTAAAATCTCCATAGCCTGCTCTTCGCCGAAAGTTTTATATAAAATCTCTTTTGCATACTCCAATCCGCCGCTTCTTATATATTGGTTAGATTGCAAAACGGCGTAAAACTCTTCCAAAACGGCTGCGGCTATCTGTTTATCTACGCTTTTTGAAGTTGCAATATATTGGGATATCTCAGTAACGGTATCTACATCCATTGCCCCGAAAATACTTGCTGTTATATCTTCTCCAAGTTGAATTAGTAAAATAGCTATTTTCTCAGGCATGCTCAGCTCTTCATATATAGCCTTTTGTTCTGGTTTTAGATTTACCATCTCTCTCTCCTATTTTTTAGGCTCAAACTCATTTACGCTTTTGACGAGAGTTTGCAAAATATTTGCAACCTCTTCTGGATTTTCCGAAGTTATCTGTTTTAGTTTCTCAAGCAAAACTTCATATTTTAGTTCCTCTTCGTCAAACTGTTCTCCCAGTCCAAGCTCATCTTCTATCTTCTTTTTCATATTTTTATACTGCTCAAGCGTATCTTCAGCAGCCTCTTTTTCCTCTTCAATAGCAAGTTTTTCAAGTCTCTCTTCCTCCTCTTTTGTCTCTTCAAGCATTTTTTGTGAGAAAGGAGTAATAACTTTTTTATAAAAAATGTAGAGTAAAATAACTGCTATTAAAAATTTTATAAAAGGTAAAATCGGCTGTATAAAAGAGGAGGTTTTCTCTATTAGAGTTTTCGTAACCGGCTCTTTTGGCCTTAAGCCGCCTTTTGAAAACTCAAAGTTGCTTACCGTTACCTCGTCTCCCCTTTTTGGATTGTATCCTATGCTCTTTTTTACTATATCGGTAATATTTGCTATTTCCTGTTTACTTAAGGGCACATACTCGATTTGAGAGGTTTCAACACCGTTTTTATCCTTTTTGAATCTATATTTTCCATCCACCACAACTGCGGCCGTGATTCTTTTTATTGTGGCAAACTCCCCTTTTATATTTGTTACTTTTTTGGATACCTCATAATTTGTGGTTGTGGTGCTTTTTTGATATTTTTGGATTGGTTTTTGGGATTCTATTCCCTGAACTGGTCCTATGTTGCTGATAGCTCCAGGAACTCCCCCGACCTCTTTTTTGGAAAATCCCTCTCTCTTCTCTTCCGTTGTCTGCTCACTTCTTGGAACTACGTCTGGATCGTAATATTCGCTTGTCTCATCTTTTTGGGAAAAATCAAAATCTATTGTAACTTTCGCTACAACTTTCTCCTCTCCTCCGACTATCGGGGCTAACAGATTTACTATTTTTTTCTCATAAGCTCTCTCAAACTCTTTTTTGTATTTTATTTGGGAGGCTATAAGCTCACTTTTTAGCATATCTTTTCCGCCGAGAGGATCTCCGTTTTGATCTATTAGTTTTACGTTTTCTGGAGTTAGTTTAGGAACGGCTGCTGCTATTAGATTCTTAATTCCCATA
>JALVCR010000185.1 GCA_027009865.1 Campylobacterales bacterium | reverse complement strand
ATTTTTTGAACTCTTAAAAATTGATTAATAAATTTTTGATATTATGTAATTAACTTTATGCACTTTTAGGAAAAGATTCTAAATTTCACTCAAACGAGTTACAATTTTTTGCGTTGCAAACGCATAAAAATTTTATTAAAAAGTGCAAACGCTAAAGCGCCCCTTCGGGGTTTGATGCACTTTTTTAGCCTTCGGCTAACATAAAATTTTTATGCTAAAATTGTAAAGTTTTCGTTCAATTTAGAACTTTCCCTTATTTATAGTTTCTTTGAATGCTTAATATCAGTTATGATGTTTTTTAAAAATAAGGATTTCTTATGTCTTCTTTGCTACTTGGGCCTCTTTTGGGTTATGAGAGAGATAGTGTTTATACGGTATGTTTTTTGACAAAAAAGGGTGTAAGCTGTGCGGAAGTTTGCATAAACGGCAAAAAAGAGGCCGCAAATTTTATAAAAGAGACAGTTTACGGCTTTTTTTGGAGATATGAGATAAAGATAGAACCAAAAGACTATGAGCAAAGCTTTGAATATTTTATACTGATTGATGGAAAGAGAGCTTTAGACAGCTCTAAATGTTTTGATTTGTGGAGATTTTACGTCCCCTCTTTAAAAGAGGAGCCTTCGATAGTTTACGCCACCTGCAATGGTTTTTCAAGCAGCGCTTTGAAAAATTCCACTCCCGATATTTACGCTTTGTGGAGAAGAATGGATGAGATTCATAATAAAAAACATTTTCATCTGATGCTTATGGGAGGGGATCAAATCTATGCCGACGAGCTTTGGGACAGCCATAAATTGCCAACTATTAAAGAGTGGCTTGAGCTTCCAATGAATGAGAGGCTTGTAAGAAGAGATACCAAAAAGATGAATAGAGAGCTTGAAGCTTTTTATGAAAATCTCTATATTACAAAATGGAAAGCTCCTAATATGAGTTTGATGTTTGCCTCTATCCCTTCGGCTATGATGTGGGATGATCATGATATATTTGACGGGTGGGGCAGCTATCCGGATGAGATTCAAAACAGCAGGGTATATAAGGCAATTTTTAGAGCAGCAAGAAAATATTTTGAACTTTTTCAAATAAGGACTTTAAATAATAGAAGCCTTTTTAGGAAAGATAGAGATCATTACAGTTTCTGTTTTGAGTTTTGCAGATATCTTGTAATCGGTTTGGATCAAAGAACAAACAGAAAGATAGATAGGGTTATGAACTCTAACCAATGGAAGGAGTTTATAGATATTTTAAAAAACAGCGATAAAAAAAAGACTCTTTTGGTAATGGCCGGATTGCCTTTGGTTTATAGGGATTTTTCTTTTAGCGAGCATTTGGTTGATATGACTCCTTGGAATGAAGAGCTGACAGATGATATAAAAGATCAGTGGAGAGCTAAAGGGCATCAAGGGGAGAGGCTTAGAATGATTATGTGGCTTTTAAAGGCTCAAAGGGAGAGATTTGACTATAATGCCAAAACGGTGGTTTTATCAGGAGATGTTCATATAGGTGCGCTTGGAGTTGTAAACGATAAGAAAAATGTCTATCCTATCTATAAAGTTCATCAGGTTATATCATCGGGTATAGTCCATCCCCCTCCAACACCCATACAGTGGCTTGGCATTAAAACTATCACAAACGACGATACTGAATATTTAAATGAAGAAAAGAGCATAGAAGCCTTGATGTTAAAACCGGTCGGCTCCGCAAAATATTTAAGAACCAGAAATTTTTCCTATATGCAATGGGGAAGCGATGATAAGTTGTGGGTTAATTGGATATGTGAATGGGGAAATGACGCCGAATATCCGCTGGAATGATTAAAATCAATTCAAATTATTCAAATAGTTATTGCTTTTAATATTTATATGTGAATTTCTTCTATTATTTTGTTATCAGAAGATTTCAATGTTTACAAATGAGACAAAAAAAGTCTTAAATTGATGTTTTCTTTATTGTGGCGTTGAAAATGGGATAAAATTTAGTTATAATCATATTGCATTTTGAGAAAAATTATCATTATTAAGGAGAGAATTTTATGGGACTTTATGATAGAGAATATGTGAAAGATAAAAGCTTAGAAAGCATTTCCGCTAAGCCTGAAGTTAAGGCCAAAAGCAGCCTTGCTGCTTTTATTAAGCAAACTTATCAGCTTTTTGCAGCTTCCATGCTTGCTGGGGCTGCCGGAAGCTATGTTGGAGTTGGAGCTGCCGCTTTTGTTAGCCAGTTTTACTGGTTTATAGCGATTCCTTGGCTTTTATTTGGATTTTTCGGACTTAATATGCTAAAGGATAAGCCGGGAATTAATATGATAGCCCTTTTTGCTTTTACATTTACGGGCGGATTTTTGATAGGGCCTCTTTTAAGCGCTATTTTGCATATGGCAAACGGAGCTTCGTTAGTTGCTAACGCTTTTATAACAACCGCCGTGATTTTTGGAGCTTTGAGCGTTTATGCAATGAGGAGTGAGAGAGATTTTAGCTCTTGGGGAAAACCTTTGATGATAGCTTTCGTTATCGTGATAGTAGCCTCTTTGATTAATGTTTTTTTCCTTAAAAATCCTATTCTTTTTGTTGTAATTGAGGGAATTTTCCTAATCATTATAAGCGCTATGGTTCTTTACGATACTCAAAATATCATAAGAGGAAACTACTCTTCTCCAATAGAGGGGGCTATTGCTTTGTATCTTGACTTTTTGAATATGTTTATAACTCTTCTTCAAATGTTTGG
>JALVCR010000184.1 GCA_027009865.1 Campylobacterales bacterium | reverse complement strand
CGAAAACTATAACGAATATGAGACGATAAGAAGGCACAGAAGATTAAACGACACTCACGGAATAACTGCTATAAATCATATTTTAGGAACAATTTTGCCTGATGGAAAACCCGTAACTGAAGATATTGTAAAAAAAATAAACTCTACAAAATATCTATACAATCTTTGGTATGAACTTCCAAAAAAATGGAGATGGAGCCATATTTTCAAAAGAGAAAAAGGAGCTATAGATAATATGATTTTGCCTCACGCTATGTTTGATAACAAAGGCATCTCCTATGTGGATAACTCTTTTGACAGATTTAGAAGGGATTACTTTTTTAAAAGAGGGAGAATTTTTAGATGGCAGATGGCAAACAGGGGCAAAGGGAGGCATCTTGACAAGGGATATTCAGACCATCTTCCAATTTACGCCATCTTTAGCACATCCCCTTTTGTAGATAAAGAGGAGAGATATTGAAAGAGGTTTTAGATACCATAATGACAGTAGCCTTTGTTATTTTTATGATATGGCTTGGACATGGAGTTATCTATCAGGCAAGGGAAAAAGAGAGAGGCAAAAGAAACAAGAGAAAATAGGATATAATACTTTTAAAAAAACAGGGGAGTTATGACAGACTTAAAAAGAGATGAGATTTTAAATTTTTTATCTTTAATATCAGTAGTAAAAAATTGTCTATGCAAAGAGGCTCCTCTTTTTTGCATTTTAAATTCAAAAGTCTGCCTTTGCAACAAAGTTTTTACCCAAAGAAGCAAAATAGCTTTAATGCTTTCAAAAAAACTCCCAAAATGTAACTGCAATTCCAAATTTTTTAGCTTCAGAAGAACAGGCGTTCACCCTCCAGCTTAATTTTTAAACTAACCAACTAAGGTCAGCAACCAAATAATTTTTTACAAATAATCAAATTTTACAAAAAATAAAAATTAACAAGGGGTGAATAATGTCCAAAAATTATGTAATAGGATTTCCAAGAATTGGAGAGAAAAGAGAGCTTAAAAAGGCTTTGGAGAGTTTTTGGGAAGGAGGATGCGAATTTAGCGAGGTTAGAAAAGTAGCAAAAGAGCTTAGAAAAAGACATCTTCTATATCAAAAAAACTCTAAAATAGAGTATATATCCGTAAATGATTTCTCTTTTTACGACAATATGCTCGATACCGCCTTGATGATAAACGCAGTTTCCAAAAGATTTAAAGGTATAGAGGATAAAACAGAGCTCTATTTTGCTATGGCAAGAGGAAGAGATGATTTAAAAGCCTTGGAGATGACAAAGTGGTTTAATACAAACTACCACTATATAGTTCCCGAACTATCCGAAAATGACGAGTATAGAGCCGATATATCGAAAATAGAAGAAGAGTATAAAGAGGCAAAAGAGCTTGGCATAAATCCAAAAATAAATATTATAGGGCCTATAACCTTTGCCGCTTTGTCAAAAAGAGAAGATGGAGGGGATACATTTGAATTTTTTGAGAAAATTTTAAGAGTCTATGAAGATGTTGTAAGAAAAATATCCAAACTGGATAAAGAGATAATTCTTCAAATAGAAGAGCCGATATTTGTAAAAGATCTTAATTCAAAAGTTCTAAGCCTCATAAAACCATCATACGATAGACTCTCAAAAGCGGCCGATAATATCAAAATAGCTTTAATTACCTATTTTGAGCACGCAAAAGAGGCGGTTAAAATTTTGGTAAACACTCCAGTATGGGCTATAGGGCTTGATTTTGTATATGGAAAAGAAAATATTGAGATATTAAATTATTTTAAAAATAGTGATAAAGTTTTAATAGCTGGAGTGGTTGATGGAAGAAATGTATGGATTAATGATATAGAAAAAAGCGTAAAACTTTTGGAAAATATCTCAAAATATATTCCAAAACAAAAAATTATCCCCTCAACTTCCTGCTCTCTTTTGCATGTCCCTTTTACCCTAAAATATGAAAAGAGGCTTGATAATAAAATAAAAAGTATGCTAAGTTTCGCGGTAGAGAAATTAGAAGAGCTAAATTTAATATCAAAAATCTTTTTTGAAGAGAAATTAGATGAAAAAGAAGAGAAAGCTTTGGCCAAAAACAAAGAGGCAATGAAACTTAAAAACAGTTTTAGCCAAAAAAGAGAGGATCTAAAAAAGAAAGCAGAGAATTTAAGCTTTGATAGAGAGCTTGAGTTTAAAGATAGAATAAAAATCCAACACTCTATTTTAAAATATCCTATTTTACCGACAACAACGATAGGCTCTTTTCCTCAGACAAAAGAGATAAGGGAAGTTAGAAGAAAATTTAAAGACTCTTTAATCTCAAAAGAGGAGTATGAAGAGGCTATTAAAAAATATATTGATGAAGCAATAGCTTTTCAAGAAGAGATAGGTTTGGATATTTTGGTTCACGGAGAGCCGGAGAGAGGGGATATGGTGGAGTATTTTGGATCCCTTTTAGAAGGATTTGCCTTCAGTGAAAACGGATGGGTTCAAAGCTATGGAAGCAGATGCGTAAAGCCTCCTTTGATATACAAAGAAGTTTACAGAAAAGAGCCTATGACCCTAAAGTGGATAACATACGCCCAAAGCAGAACAAAAAAAATAGTAAAAGGGATGCTAACGGGTCCAGTTACCATATTAAATTGGTCTTTTGTAAGGGATGACAGAGAGAAAAAAGATGTAGCTTTCGAGATAGCTTTAGCTATAAGAGAAGAAGTCGAAGACCTTCAAAATAGCGGTATAAAAATAATTCAAGTAGATGAAGCGGCTTTCAAAGAGGGGTATCCTTTAAGAGAGGATAAAATAAAAGATTATGAAAAGTGGGCGGTAGAGAGTTTTAAGCTCTCAGTCAGTTTGGCAAAACCACAAACCCAGATCCATACCCATATGTGCTATAGCGATTTTAACGATATTATAAAAACAATAGAAGCGATGGATGCTGACGTAATCTCCATAGAGACTGCAAGAAGCGGAAATGAACTTTTGAAAGTTTTTAAAAGAGTTGGATATACCCGTGAAATAGGACCGGGCGTTTACGATATACACTCTCCGAGAATTCCAAGCGTTGAGGAGATGCAAAAGCAAATTGAGTCTTTCTTGGAGGTCTTGCCAAAAGAGCAGCTTTGGATAAATCCAGACTGCGGTCTTAAGACCAGAAAATGGAAAGAGGTTAAAGAGAGTTTGAAAAATATGGTAAAAGCCGCAAAGAGGGTTAGAGACTCTTAACCCCTCTTTGTGCTATAATTGTTTTTTAAAAAAGGGGATGTGATGAGTATAAAAGTTAGTTTAAGCGGAAATAGTAAAGTTGTTAAATTCTATAATCTAACAAGACTAAAGCTTTTAGAAGGGCTTGATGTAGATATTTACGATTTAAATGAAGAGAGAGACATAGAGGAGTTTTTTGAAAGAGCCGAAGAGTTTGCTCAAAGCGGGGAAGCTGAAGAGCTTGAAGATGTAATAGAGGTTAGGGGGTTAAATCCAGAAGAGATAAATGAGGCTATTTTGACAAATCCAAACGGAAACGAAATAGATATAGATATAGACGATTTTGTTTTGGAAAATCTCTCTTTGGAAAATTATATAAAGCAAGTAAAAAACGCAAATATCGGAGATATTATATATCTAAGAAGCGAAGATGGAGATGGAACTTGGGATATGGTAGCCGAATATGACGAAAGCGAGGAGATAGATCCCACAAATATAAAAATAGCCTACTTCAACTGCGCTTCTTATATGGATACATATGAGCTTTTAAGAGAGAGCTTTTATGAGCCTTTGTGCGATACATTGGCTGTGGATAAATTAAGCTTTGAAAATATAGATTTTGAGCTTGAAGAGTTTATATTTGAGCCTATTAAAATTTATGGAGAGCTCTATGTAGTAAAAGAGGATCTTCAAACAGGAGATAAAATTATAGAGAGAATCTCTTCTTATAGAAAGTTAGTTTTAGATGAGAGCGAAGAGCTTTAAACAAAAAGAGTAAATAGCGCATAAAAGCGTTATTTGCTCTTTAATTGTGAAAAAATTTGATAATCTTTTCTATAAACGCTCCATAATCTGCAAAATGAACGCTTGAGAAGAAGTAATACTCTACATAAGCTGAAATAGATATAGCTAAACAGATGTAAATAAAGATAATAAACATTAAAATAAAAAGCCCTTTCTCTTCTCTTATAAATTGCCCGATCATCCTAAACTCCTTAAAAAATTTGAAAATATATTAAAATTTAATTAATATATTTTCTTAAGTCTTATTATAAAGGTTTTTAGTTTAAAGTTTTATAAAAAAATTCTTAACTTAAAATTATAATTTTATCTTTTTAGGCCGTTAACTGTCTGTAGCATCTCATCAGATGTTGTAATCACTTTTGAATTGGCTTCATAGGCTCTTTGACCGGTAATTAAATCTGTCATCTCCTCTACAAGCTGCACATTGCTCATCTCTACAAATCCCTGCCTTATCTGTCCAAGTCCGTTTAATCCGGGAGTTCCCACTATCGGATCTCCTGAAGCTTCGGTTACTACATAGTTATTATCGCCTATTGAGTGAAGGCCGGCTGGATTTATGAAATTTGCAAGCTCTATATTTCCTATCTGGTTTATCTCCGCATTTCCGGCCTGTTTTACTGAAACCGTTCCGTCAGTTCCTATTGAGATGGCTACCGCATCTTCTGGAACGGTGATTTCCGGGATCAATTTATATCCATCACTATTTACTATCGTCCCTTCGCTATCGAGTTTAAAAGCCCCGTTTCTTGTATAGGCTATATTTCCATCAGGCAGCTGAATTTGAAAAAAACCGTTTCCAGTAATTGCAAGATCCAAATTATTACCTGTCTCTTTGAAATTTCCCTGAGTAAACTGCTTTGAAATAGCTGTCGGTCTAACTCCCAGTCCCACCTCTATTCCTGTTGGAGAAATAGTATTAGAACTTGTAGCGGTGCCGCTATACTCCATAGCTTGATAAAATAGATCCGCAAACTCGGCTCTCTCTTTTTTATATCCTATGGTATTTACATTTGCTATATTGTGGGAAGTAGTATCTATCTGAATCTGCTGGGCAAGCATCCCTGTTGCGCCGGTATAAAGAGATCTAATCATTTTCTATTCTCCTCTTATGCTCTAACGGATGCAAGTTTATTTATTGCATCGTTATTTAAATCGTCCATATGGGAAGTCATCACTTTTTGATACATTTCAGTAAGCCTGTTGGCCTCTATCAAAGAGACCATCTCGTTTACGGGATTTACGTTGCTTATTTGCAAAAAACCTTGGGCTACATAATCCCCTTTTTCAATTTCGCTTATATCCTCGTTCATATTGTCGGTTTTAAAGAGATTTGCTCCCTCTTTTTTTAATCTTTTTAGGTTATTTACCTGAGCTATAAAAAATTTAGCTATCTTTTTATTATCGGCGTAGATATTTCCCTCTTTGTCCACATGAACAGTTTTTGCTTTTTTAGGAATCTCAATATATCCTCCGCTTGAAAAATAGCTTTGAGGCAAAACATAAAATCCCTCTTTGGTAGTTAAAACTCCTTTATCATTTATTTTAAATTCACCGTTTTGAGTTAATCTAACCCCGTTTGGAGTCTCCACCATAAAAAATATATCGTCTCTTTTTAGCGCAAAATCGAGGGGATTTGATGTTTTTTTAATTCCTCCCTCCTTAAAAACAGTATATTGCTCGACAACTTGAGGAACTCTATCTATTGAGTGGTTTAGAAATTTAGCCGCCTCTTTAGTGTGATTCTTTAGAGGAAGAATATCTCGTTTTTCTTGAAAAACTCTCTCAAAATCCCCTATTACAACATCATCTTTTTTAAAGCCTGAGGTATTGACATTTGCTAAATTATTTGCTATAACGTCAAGACGGTTAAATTGAGTTACCATAGCGCCGACAGATGCGTAATAACCGTTTTGCATTAAAATTCCTCTTTAAGTTTTTCCCTTAAAGAGAAGCAAAATTCGTTCCCTTTTTGAATTCAAATAAATGTGAATATAAGTAACTATAGGTAAAATTTTATAAACCTCATAATTATAAATATAATTTAAAAAAATTAGGATTGGAAAAAGATCTAATATTAAGTTAAATATTATTGGATATAATCATAGGTTTAATCGAAGAGTTCTAATAAAAATTGACCTTGCCGGTTCGATACTACTAATGGAAAAAATCTATCACTCCAAAAGGAAGGAGCGCTTTTAAATGTCTTCAAAAGAGATCAACAAAGAATTGGAAGAGCTTTTTAAGGAAAACAAAGACGGATATGTGGCATACTCCAAAGTCGTGGATGTTTTCCCAAAACAGCCCACTTTAGCGCAAGCTAAAAAAATTATGAATCTTATGAAAAAATATAATGTCAAACTTATAACTTCTGCCGAAATAGCAAAAATAAAAAATATCGAGGAAGCTAAAAAAAGAGAGGAAGAGAGAAAAAAACTTCAAGACGAAGCTTTAGAAGAGGAGTTTGATTTAGCTCAGGATAAAGAGCTTTTAGAATGGAGCAGAAGCGACAGTCCCGTTAGAATGTATCTAAGAGAGATGGGGCAAATTACGCTTTTGACAAAAGAGGAGGAGATAGAGATCTCCAAACAGATAGAGCTTGGACAAAATATTATAATAGACGCTTTTTGCTCAGTGCCTTATTTAATAGATTTCATTTTAGATTATAAAGAGGCTTTAATAAACAGAGAAAGAAGAGTAAAAGAGCTTTTTAGAAGTTTTGAAGATGAAGATGAAGGAGAAGAGGAGGGCAAAAGCTCCAAAGATTCTGCAAGAACCAAAAAGATAATAGAGAGTTTCAAAGCTTTAGAAAAGGCCAAAAAAGATTGGATGAAAGCTGCCGAAAAGATTCCAAGCGAAGATGCAAGCGAAGAGGAGAAACTTCATTACAAACTTGTAGTAGCCTTTAAAAAGAAGATTTTAAAAGAGAAACTTATGGATTTGGGGCCTACAAGCAAACTTATAAACGAACTTGTAAAATCGATAGAAACGGCTCTAAAGAGTGATAAAGATTTTGAAAAAGAGCTTAAAAAACTTGAATACAGGCTTCCTCTTTTTAACGAAACCCTAAGAGAAAACCATAGAAAAATTTTAGCCAACATAACCAATATGAGCAAAGAGGATATTTTAAACGCTGTTCCGGAAGCTACAATGGTATCTACTTATATGGAGATAAAAAAGCTCTTTCAAACAAAAGAGGCAAGCAAAAGCGGATTTGACCTTCCTCCAGAAAAACTAAAAGAGATTTTAGAGCAGATAAAAAGAGGTAAAAAGATTGCCGAAAAAGCCAAAACAAGAATGGCAAAAAGCAATTTAAGACTTGTTGTCTCAATTGCCAAAAGATATACAAACAGAGGGCTTCCATTTTTGGATCTGATTCAAGAGGGAAATATCGGCCTTATGAAAGCGGTGGATAAGTTTGAATATAAAAAGGGGTATAAATTCTCCACATACGCTACATGGTGGATAAGACAGGCCATATCAAGAGCGATAGCCGACCAGGCAAGAACGATAAGAATTCCTATCCATATGATAGAGACAATAAACAGAATCAACAAAATAATAAGAAAACATCTCCAAGAACATGGGAAAGAGCCGGATTTAGAGACCATCTCAAAAGAGGTGGGACTGCCGATAGAGAAAGTTAAAAACGTTATTAAAATAACAAAAGAGCCGGTATCTTTGGAAGCTCCGATAGGAAACGATGAAGATGGAAAATTTGGAGATTTTGTAGAGGATAAAAGCTCTATCTCTCCAATAGAGTATATGTTAAAAAATGATCTTAGAAACCAAATAGACAGCGTTTTAGAGCAATTAAACGAAAGAGAGAAAGCTGTTATTAGAATGAGATTCGGCCTTTTGGACGATGAGAGCGACAGAACTTTGGAAGAGATTGGAAAAGAGCTTAATGTAACAAGAGAGAGGGTAAGACAGATAGAAAGCTCGGCTATCAAAAAACTAAAACACCCTAAAGTTGGAAGAAAGCTTAAAAACTATACGGAAGAGTAATGAGAGAGATTAGTAAAGATTTTTTGGAGGAGTGGATTGAACATGATATAAATCCCTTTATCGTATTTGACAGGGAGGGCAAGGTGGTTCACCTAAACAAAGAGGCCCAGTACCTCCTTGCCGATGTCTCCTCCAAAGAGATTTTCTCTATCTGTCAGACATACGCAAACTACACTTACGGATTTAAAACAACTGACTTAGAGCTAAAATATGGGCATATGAAATTTTATGCCGTAACGATAGGATATTTAGATGACGAACTAATAGGAATAAAATTATATAATACTCCAAGTAAAAAAATAAATATTTTGAATGATAAAGCTGAAACAGCAAATATATATCTACTGCTGGATCTTTGCATAAACGCCTCTTTGACAAACAGCAAAGCCAAAATAGTAAACGAGTGGGATCCAACTTTTCCGGAGCTTAAACTTTGCATTAATGATTTTACTACCGTTTTAAACAGTATCTATAAACTGTATTTTAAATCTTCAAAAATATTAACAAGGCTCTCCTTGCAAACAGGAGAGTATATAAAATATCAAAACAAAAAATTTCCCATTTTTGTAATAGAGATACAGGGAGATAAATTTGAAGAGGAGGAGATTTATAAAATAGAGAGAAAGAGTGAAGATATGAATCTAACTGTCTATCACTCTTATAACAAAACGATTATAAAATCTCCGTTTATTGCAGCTTAGATTTTTTTTCTAAAAGTTTTTTAGCCTGCAAAACCCATTGATCTCTCTCTATTCTTCCCGGAAATTTAAGATATGAATCTATCTTTTCTATATCCTTTTTATTCCAAGAAGCTATCTGCTCATAAGTATATATTCCAAGAGAGTTTAAAAGATTTTCAATCTTTATACCTATTCCTTTGATTTTTTTTAAATCATCTCTTTCATTTACACTTACACTTTTCAAAGCAGTTGAGATTATCGGTTTTTTATTTTCATCTTTTTTAATAGCTTCTTTTTTGCAAACTTTAATACAACTTATTGCAAAAGCTATAATCAAAAAGATAATATAAAAAATTAAAATTGCCCCTTGCATCTCTGCCTCCTTTCTTTGTATTACTATTTTACAAAATTTTTTTGTTAATCGTTCATTAACTTTTTATTTATAGTGGATTAATCAAATTTGCTTATAATTCCCGTAACAAAAAATTAAAAAAAGGATTTGTTTTATGCATCCTGTCATAGAGAGTATCAAAAAAGAGGTAAAAAAAGTTATCGTAGGACACGATAAACTTATAGATTCGATGATAATAGCCCTAATTACAGAAGGGCATCTGCTGGTTGAAGGAGTCCCCGGACTTGCAAAAACCACAGCTATCAACTCTTTGGCCAAAGCTTTGGGGCTTGAGTTTAAAAGAGTTCAATTTACTCCAGATCTTTTGCCAAGCGATATAGTGGGAGTTGAGATATATGATCAAAAAAACGGAGAATTTAAAATAAAGAGGGGCCCTGTATTTACAAATTTATTGCTTGCAGACGAAATAAACAGAGCTCCGGCAAAAGTTCAAAGCGCCCTTTTAGAAGTAATGCAGGAAAGACAGGTTACGATAGGAGAGGAGAGCTTTAAAGTCGATAGGCCGTTTTTGGTTTTGGCAACTCAAAACCCGGTAGAGCAGGAGGGGACATATCCTCTTCCAGAAGCTCAGCTTGACAGATTTATGCTTAAAACAATTGTAGGATACAACTCAATAGATGAAGAGTTTGAAATAGTAAAAAGAATAGCCGACAACAGATTTGAGCAAATCTCTCAAGCAGCTACAAAAGAGGAGATAGAGAAGCTAAAAAGAGAAGTTTTGGAAGTAAACGTAGATGATGCGGTTTTAAAATATATGCTAAAAATTATCTTTGCAACAAGAGATCCAAAAGAGTTTGGATTATCCGAGATAACCGAGTTTATAGAGTTTGGAGCAAGTCCAAGAGGCTCTATAGATTTGTATAAAGCTTCAAAGGCTTTAGCTCTAATTAGGGGCAAAGATTATGTAACACCTTATGATGTAGCAGAAGTTGTGGGAGATATTTTAAGACATAGAATCATTTTAAATTATAAAGCGGAAGCAA
>JALVCR010000183.1 GCA_027009865.1 Campylobacterales bacterium | reverse complement strand
ATTTCTTAAAAATAAGCTTTTTTTTCATTAAAATCTCAACAGTCTCTTTCAAACTTTTCCTTTTGAGAGCGGATGAAATTTCTCCATTGTCTCTTTTATATCTTTTCTTTGAATGTGGGTGTAAATCTGGGTTGTGTTTATTGTCGCGTGTCCTAAAAGCTCTTGAACTACTCTAAGATCCGCTCCTCCCAAAATAAGGGAGGTTGCAAAGGAGTGTCTTAAAACATGGGGCGAGACTTGAAGATACTTTTTTGTTATTTTAAAAGCGTATATTCTGCTTAATCTTTTTCCTTTATAGTTTATCCAAAGATAATCGCTGTATATTGGAACTTCTTTTAAATATTCTTCAATTTTTTCTAAAAGGGAAGAAGCAAGAGGCACAAGCCTCTCTTTTTCTCCCTTAGCTTCCCTTATTTTAAGCCAGTTTCCCTCTATATCTCCTCTTTTTACATTCAAAGCCTCGCTCACTCTTGCCCCTGAAGCGTAAAGAAAGAGCAAAAAGGCAAAATCCCTCTTTCCTATCCAAGAGCTTTTATCTATTGTTTGAAGCCTTTTTTTAAACTCTCCATACTCTAAAAATTTTGGAAGGGATTGTGGAATTTTTGCAGCTTTTAGTTTTGGTTTCTCTTTTATAAATTTTGATTTTAGGCAAAAGTCAAAAAAGGAGTTTATAGCGGCAAGTTTTCTGTTTAGCGTATTTTTATTCTCTATTTGTGATAAAAACTCCAAAACATCTTTTGTATCGGCGGTAATTATATCTTTTTTTAAAAAACTCTCAAACTGTTTTAAATCTCTTTCGTAAGCTTTGCAGGTAGAGGGGCTTAAAGCCTTTATAATTACAATATATTCCAAAAAAGCTTCAAGCGCATCGGACATTATTTTTGCGTATTTAACTGAAAATATTTATCTTGATAATAGAGTCTCTCTTTTGCCGTAAACAGCAAATCTTCTATCTTATCTGGAAGTCTGTAAAAATTTACGCTTCTTAAATCTCTATCCAAAGCTATAACGTATCCTCCCTTTTCTATCAAATAGATAAACTCTCCATAAATATATCCCGAAAATATCGCAAACGGAAATTTTCTCTCTTTTATTACATGAAGATCGGGATCTGCTAAAACGACTCTTCCATCTTTTGTAAAGATATAGACTCTATCTTCCAAAAACAGAATATCTCTTACATCTCCTAAGGCATATATATTAATGCTTTTTGGATTTATCGACATTACTTTGCTGTTTGTAGCAGCTATTAGTCTATTTCCTATCACTTTTAGGAAAATAACATTGTTAAAGAATTTTTCGTTGCTTATTACAAGGTCTCTTAAAATTTTTCTATGGTTTATATCTGTTATAATAAGCCTTCCGTCAAGTGTAGGATAGATAATCAAATCGTTTAAAAATACCGGATTTGCTATTCTTGCATCAAGCGCGTAAACCGGTTCTAATTTATTGTCAAAATATACTTCATCATTTTGGGTATCGATTAAAAAGAGTCTGTTGTTTGCAAAGACAATAGCCAAAAAGCGCCCGTTGAAAGCCGCTGATGCTACAATATCCTTAAAACTCTTTTTAAAAATCTCTTTTAGATCTTTATTAGTTATCTCTATATCCCCGGCTTTATTGGCTATTATATATCCGCTGTTTGTTTCATTTAAAACTCTATAGCCCTTTGGAAGTTTTCTTTTTACAACTCCCTCTTTTTTGGTTATAAATTCCCCATTTTCCAAGAGAGCTGAAACAATGCTCTTATCTATAATTTTAGATGGAAGCTCTCCGTCATATCTTATCTCTCCCGCTATCTCTTTTGGGTGAAACGTGTTTTTGCTCGAACATCCGCCTAAAAAAATAGCGGCGGTTACTAAATAAAAGAGAGCTTTTCTTTTCATATCTATTTTCCTAAATTAAATTTAATCTCTTTATTTCCACCCTCTATTTGTTGGGAAGTTTCTTTAAAAACTCCGTAGTGGTTTAGATTTCTAATCAAACTTTGAAGAGGGGAAGTTATCGGTATTTGAGAGAGTTTCTCTTTTCCTTTTTCTATCTCTCCCTTTTTTAAAAGAAGATACCCTTCATCCAGCAAAGCGAAATCTTTTAATATGCTTTTATCTTTTAGGGCGTAATCATCAAGAGATTTTACATCCGCTTTTAAAGCGGCAATCTGATAGATGGCTAAATCTTTTAAAAACGGATCCTTTAGGGAATCTAAAATCTTTTCAAACGCTTCAATGCTGTTTTTTTGAATTGCTTCATAAAACAAAAACGCCATATAGAGATTTGGGCTTTTTGATTTTAAGGTATTCAAAGCCTCTTTATCGCCCGGATTTTTAAGAAGTTTCAAGTAGGCTTCGTTTGCTATTTTGATATTTCTCTCTTTTAAAAAATCGTAGACATTGTAGGATATTATTGCTATAGCTATTGCTGATATTATCGCGATTATCGGTTTTTTATATTTTTTTAGAAATCTCTCGCTCTTTATGGCGCTTTCTAAAAACTGCTCTTCGGCGCTTAATTCCTCTTTTATTGCATTAACGTTTTCTTTTAAACTCAAAAACTATCCTTTTTAGCCGATATGTTCTTAAAGACGTTATATTAACACAACTTTCATAAAATGTGAATAATTGGGCAAAATTTTAGCTTGAAAGTCTCCTTTCGATAAAGTTTTGTTTTGATATAATTTGTAAAAATTTAAGGAAGGAGACAAAATGACGAATATTGATGAAAAACTTTTAAAAAGACTTGAGAACCTCTCTATGCTTGAGATAGAGGAGAGCAAAAGAGAGGAGTTTTTAAATTCATTAAAAGAGATTGTAGGTTTTGTGGAAAATTTAAACGAGCTTGATTTAGAAAATGAGGAAGCCTCTTTCACAACGCTTGAGGGGGGAACTCCTTTTAGAAAAGATGAACCAAAAAAAGCCGATATTATAGAGGATATTTTAAAAAATGCGCCAAAAAGGGAGCAAAACTTCTTTGTGGTGCCTAAAATTATTCAATGAAAATTTAAAGAGGGGTTATGAGAGAGATAGACATTAATCTTTTGCTAAAAAATGTCGTAGCACACGGAGCTTCTGATTTGCATTTGGTAAGCAGATCCGAACCGCAGGTTAGAATTGACGGAAGGCTTGTTCCTTTGGATCTTCCAAAGCTTGACGCTTCTTCAATCGAGAAGATGTGCTATTCTCTCATAACAGATAAACAAAAGAAGATTTTAGAAGAGGAAAAAGAACTTGATTTTGCGATAGTCATTCCAAATGTAGGGCGTTTTAGAGGAAACTACTACTACACTATAAACACAGAGCTTGCCGCTGCTTTTAGAATCATTCCCACAGATATTCCCTCTCTTGATGATTTAAAAGCCCCTTTGGTTTTTAAAGAGCTTGTAAAAAGAGAAAAAGGGCTGATTTTGGTAACGGGACCTACTGGAAGCGGTAAATCTACCACTCTTGCGGCTTTACTAAATGAAATTAATGAAAATTATCATAAGCATATTCTAACAATAGAGGATCCGGTAGAGTTTATCCATGAAAATAAAAAATCTCTCTTTTCTCACAGAAATGTGGGAGAGGATACAAAAAGTTTTGCAAGCGGACTTAAATACGCTTTAAGAGAAGATCCGGACATTATTCTTGTAGGAGAGCTAAGGGATGCTGAGACTATCTCAACCGCTATAACCGCGGCAGAGACGGGGCATTTGGTTTTTGCCACTTTGCATACAAATTCCGCCGTTCAGACAATAAACAGAATAGTTGACAGTTTTGAGGGAAGCGAACAGGTTCAGGTTAGAAATATGCTCTCTGTTTCTTTAAGCGCTGTTATATCCCAGGCTCTTTTGCCAAAAAAGGGGAAAGGAAGGATAGCAGTTCACGAGATTTTGATAAATAACAATGCAATCTCAAATCTAATAAGAGAGGGCAAAGTTCATCAAATCTATTCTCAGATGCAACTAAATCAAAGCATTACCGGAATGCAGACTCAAACTCAAAAATTAGCCGAGCTTGTTTCGCAAAATATTATAACGCCGGAAACTGCGCTCTCTTTCTCAACTCAGCCCCAAGAGCTTGCCACAAGACTTGGAATAGGAGTTTAAAATGTCCGGAAATTTAAGAAAAAAGAGAGATTTCTCCCACATTATCTCTCAAACTGCGGATAAAGCTTACGGAAGATTAAAAGAGATGGGAATTCCGCCGTATCCTAAATATTATCAAGAGATATTTATGGATATAATAAACTCATATGAAGATCCCGATTTAATAAGTTATGTAAACAAATATAATTTTTTGTTTGAGATAGACAGGATAAACAGATCCGTAGCGGATGAGTATTATCATTTAGCCCATAAAAGTATAGATGAATTTTCAAATACGCATGAAAATATTAAAGTAATCTCTCAAAGCAAATCGATAGATTTAAACGAAATAAGTAAGGAAGATAAAAATATAGACAAAAACAAGCTTCTCTCTTTGGTTTTGGATTTTCAAAAAAATCTTGAAGATGAGCTTGAGAGATCAAGCAATGTTATTGAGAATTTAAAAAATAAGATAGAGTTGCTTGAGAGAGAGTCTAATATAGATCCTTTAACCAAAGCTTTCAATAAAAGAGCTCTTTTAAAAGATTTGGGAGAGATTTTGAGATTTGGAAAAGAAAAAGATCTTGATCTCTATCTTTTGGCTGTGGATATAGACGATTTTACATACACAAATCAAACATACGGATATATAGCCGGCGATAAAATTTTGATATATCTCTCAAAACTTTTAACAAATACGCTAAGAAGGGGAGTTAGGGTCTATAGATACGAGGGAGAGTGTTTTGTAGTGGTTTTAAACAGAGTCGATAGAGAAGATGCCTCTTTTGTCGCTAAAAGAATTTTACACGATACAAGAGAGAGTAATTTATATTACAAAGGTAACAATATTAAACTTACCGTTAGCATAGGAATGACAAAACATCAAAAAAATGATGATTTTAATGTTATAATACAAAGAGCTTTCGACGCTTTGAAAATAGCGAAGGAGAAGGGCAAAAATACAATTGTAGAAGGCTGATGATGGAACATATCACTTTTTTTGATGTTGTCGTCATTCTATTTATTCTTTTTTTGGGGCTAAAGGGTATTTTTAGAGGTTTTATCAAAGAGGCTTTCTCTTTGGTCGGGTTAGTCGGCGGAATTTTCATAGCTTCAAGATACGGCGATGAGCTTGGCAATTTCATAGATAAAAATCTATACCATTTTCAAAATCATGCGGCTTTATCTCTTGTGGGATTTTTGATAGTTTTAATAGCTTTCTGGATTGCGGCCGTTTTGCTGGGAGCTTTGTTTTCCTCTTTAGTTAAAGAATCAATCAGCATTTTAGATAGAGTTTTTGGTTTTTTAGTGGGAATCTTAAAGGTATTTTTTATAGTTTCCATAATCATTTATATTATTTCAAGTATTGATATATTAAAAACAAATCTTGAGAAGTATGTCTCAAAAAGTTTTCTATATCCCTATCTGATTAAAACCGGCTCTTACATTTTAAAAAATAAAGATATACAAAAAGAAGGCAAAACTATTGAAACTAATCTCTCAAAAAATCAGAATATAAAAGAGGAGAATCTATCAAGAGAGATATCTAAAGAAGAGTCTAAAGAAAAGGAGAGAGAAGAGGAGAGAGAAGAGGGCAACGAGACTTTAAATAATTAAATTTTAAACGGATTATTCTTTATGAAAAATATGGAAAATATCACTTATGACGAACTTCTTGAAGAATTTAAAAAACTTTTAAAAACAAATAATCTAAAATTCACGAAACAAAGAGAGGCGATACTGAAGGTTCTCTATACAAATAGCGATCACTTCAGTCCCGAATCTCTTCATGCTCTAATAAAGAGAGATTATCCCGATCTTAATGTAGGTATAGCCACAATTTACAGAACCTTGAATCTTTTGGAAGAGAACGGAATAGTAACCTCCATCTCTTTTGGAGTTCAAGGCAAAAAGTTTGAGCTTGGAAACAAGCCTCATCATGATCATATGATCTGCGTAAATTGTGGTAAAATTATCGAATTTGAAGATGAGGTGATAGAAAAGAGACAGTATGATATAGCCAAAAAGTATGATTTTAAGATAGAGCATCATTTGATGCAGCTTTTTGGGCTTTGCAAAGAGTGTCAAAAAAATTCAAAAAAGGATAGATGATTTGATTTTCGATAATCAATATGAACAGCAAAGAATACAGAAGGCTCAAAAATTAAAAGAGCTTGGACATAACCCCTACGGGCACAATATAAAAAGAGATTCCACCGCATCCGAGTTTTTAAGAACTTACGCTTATGTAAGGGATTTGGAAGATAGAAAAGATCCAACCAAAGAGGCGAAAGTTTGCGGAAGAGTAAAATTTTTAAGGCATATGGGCAAAGCCGCTTTTATGAAGATAGAAGATCAAAGCGGTATTTTGCAAATTTATGTAAACAGAGATTCCATAGGAGCCGATTGGTTTAAAGAGGCAAAAAAGCTAATAGAAGTGGGAGATATAGTTTGCGCTGTGGGATACCCTTTCGTTACCAAAACAGGCGAACTCTCACTGCACGCTTCTAAACTTGATATAGCCACAAAAGCTATAAAACCTCTTCCTGAAAAGTTTCACGGCCTTCAAGATAAAGAGCTAAGATACAGGCAGAGATATCTTGATATGATAATGAACAAAGAGGTAAAAGAGGTTTTTTTAAAAAGAAGCAAAATAGTAAGCATTATAAGGGAGTTTTTTGAAGAGAGGGGCTTTTTGGAGGTTGAAACTCCAATGATGCATCCAATAGCCGGAGGAGCTAACGCTAAGCCTTTTATTACCCATCATAACGCTCTTGGAGTAGATAGATATCTTAGAATTGCGCCCGAATTATATTTAAAAAGAGTGATAGTGGGAGGATTTGAGGCGGTATTTGAGATAAACAGAAACTTTAGAAACGAAGGTATGGATCACACTCACAACCCAGAATTTACTATGCTTGAGTATTATTGGGCGTATCATACCTATGAAGATTTGATGAAACTGACAGAAGAGCTTTTTGAGATTTTATTATCAAAACTTGATCTTCCCTCTAAAATTCCTTACGGAGAGTTTGAGATAGATATGAGCACTCCTTTTAGAAAAATAAAGTTTTTTGATTCAATTGTGGAGATAGGGGGAGTTCCAAGAAATATTTTATATGATAGAGACGAGATTATCAAATATCTTAAAGAAAAAGGCTTGGAAGCCGATGAGAAGGCCTCTCTTAGCGCTCTTCAAACAGAGCTTTTTGACGAGTTTGTGGAACCAAAACTTATAAATCCAACTTTCATAACGCACTATCCAATAGCTATAAGCCCGCTTGCAAGAAGAAGCGAGGAAGATCCTGAAATTGCGGAGAGATTTGAGTTTTTCATAGCCGGAAAGGAGATAGCAAACGGCTTTAACGAGCTAAACGATCCTTTAGATCAGTATGAGAGATTCAAAAAACAGCTTGAAGCGAAAGCTGCGGGGGATGAAGAGGCTCACGAGATGGATGAGGATTTTATTCAGGCTTTAGGCTACGGAATGCCTCCCACTGCGGGAGAGGGTATAGGAATAGATAGACTTGTTATGATTTTGACAAACCAGCACTCTATTAGAGATGTAATACTTTTCCCGGCCATGAGGCCTTTATCTAAAGAGATTAAAGAAATCAGAAAGGATGATAAGTAGATGAGCTTTTTAAAAGAGAATGATCCGGTTGTTTATTCTATTATAGAAAAAGAGCTAAAAAGACAGACTGAGCATTTGGAGATGATAGCAAGCGAGAATTTTACTTCTCCTGCTGTTATGGAGGCTATGGGAAGCGTATTTACCAATAAATATGCCGAAGGCTATCCGAATAAAAGATATTATGGAGGCTGCGAGTATGCAGATGAGGTAGAGCAGCTTGCCATAGATAGAGCGTGTAAGCTTTTTGGAGCAAAATTTGCAAATGTTCAGCCCCATTCAGGTTCTCAGGCAAACCAGGGAGTATATCAGGCTCTTTTGAAACCTTACGATAAGATTTTGGGAATGGCTCTAAGCCATGGCGGGCACTTAACTCACGGAGCAAAAGTTAATGCTTCCGGGAAAATTTATCAAAGCTTCTTTTACGGTGTGGAGCTTGATGGAAGAATAGATTACGACAGAGTAAGGGATATAGCAAAAATTGTTCAGCCAAAAATGATAGTCTGTGGAGCGAGCGCTTATCCAAGAGAGATAGATTTCAAAAAATTTAGAGAGATAGCGGATGAAATTGGAGCTATTTTATTTGCAGATATTGCCCATATAGCAGGTTTGGTATGCGCAAAAGAGCATATGGATCCTTTTCCTTATTGCGATGTTGTAACATCTACTACTCATAAAACCCTAAGAGGTCCAAGGGGCGGTTTGATTATGACAAATGACGAAGAGATAGCAAAGAAGGTAAACAGCGCTATTTTCCCAGGGATCCAAGGAGGGCCTCTTGTGCATGTAATAGCCGCCAAGGCTGTGGGATTTGGCGAAAATCTAAAACCGGAATGGAAAGATTACGCAAAACAGGTTAAAGCAAACGCAAAAGTTTTAGCCAAAGTTTTGATGGATAGAGGATATGATGTAGTAAGCGGCGGAACTGATAATCATCTTGTTTTGGTATCTTTTCTAAATAAAGATTTTAGCGGAAAGGATGCGGACGAGGCTTTGGGAAGAGCCGGTATTACGGTAAATAAAAACACCGTTCCAGGAGAGGTTAGAAGTCCTTTTGTAACAAGCGGCATTAGAATAGGCTCTCCGGCTTTGACTTCAAGAGGAATGAAAGAGAAGGAGTTTGAGTTTATAGCCAATAAAATATGCGATGTTTTGGACGATATTAACAATATAGAGCTTCAAAAAAGCATAGCAGAAGAGCTTAAAAGTTTGGCTAAAGATTTTGTTATATACGACAGACCAACATATTAGGATATAGATGTATAATGTAGATATCTCTTTAATAAAGGTAATAAAAGACCACTACTATATAAAGAGAAATAAGATAGTAAAAAAGATAAATCATAAAGGGAGGCTCTTTTTCGATAAATTTGAAAGAGTCGATGAGATGCTTACACATTCGGTTATGAACAGGCATGCCAAAGGGGAGATAATAGTAGCCCACTCATTAATCTCTCCAAGAGACAAAGTGGAAAATATTGTATTTGATTACAACGGCAGAAACACCGAAAGATTTTGGCACAGAGCCCAGCTTCTTTTAAGAGAGGAGGGCTTTTTAAATTTTACAGCTTACGAGAGCAAAACGCCCGGACATCTTCATCTATATATCCATAAAGGGCATACAGATTTGCAGGAAGGTTATCAGATAGCTCAGATGCTCTCTATGAAACTTGGCCAAAGGCTTCCAAGAGAGTGGAGGGTTTTTCCAAATCCCGACCTTCCAAGAGAGTTTAATATTTTAGTTCTTCCCTATAAAGTTTATAAAAAAGAGAGAGGCACAGCTTGGGCGAGGCATATGTAGCCTTGCTCAAGATATCGCCAAGATTATATTCAAAATCAAAAATTCGCTCATCTCTATAATAAATCCCAAAATATCCCCGTTTATGAAATTAAATTTTCTATAAAGATATAATGAGAGAAAATAAGAGAATATAAAAAGAATTAAAAAGAGAAATAGAGCTTTTATTTTAATAAACGCAAAAGAGAGCAAAAAATATAAAATTGCCATATCCAAAAAAACTCTATTTGAGAGGGCATCTTTTAAAGAGTTGGCTAAAAGGCTGTTTTCGTGTATTTTAAAAAATTTTAAAGGCAAAATTATTGCAAGCCTTCCCATTAAGGCGGCTGCTATAAATTCCAAAAAGAGATTATTTATAAAAAGATAGCTTATTAGAGATAGTTTTAAAATTAAAAATAAAACCGCAAATACAACCCCTATCGCTCCGACTGTCGGCTCTTTTAGGATTTTGTAAGCGTCTTTCTTGGAATGGGAGGCAAACAGCGCATCTATCGTATCAATAACCGCTTCAAGATGTAAAAAGCCGTATAAAAACATATAAAAAGAGGCGCTAAAAATTGCCGAGTATAGATTTGGCAGA
>JALVCR010000182.1 GCA_027009865.1 Campylobacterales bacterium | reverse complement strand
TTTATTTTTTCTTTTGATAAATACTCTTTTTGCAAAAAATTTTGATTATGCCGATGCTTTGAAAAAAAATCTTCTCTTTTTCGAAGCTCAAAGATCGGGAAAAGTAGAACCCAAAAAATATATCTATAAACTTGGCTGGATAAAATCATCTGCCCTTAAAGACGGAGCAGATCATAATGTAGATTTAACCGGAGGATGGTATGATGCGGGAGATTACGTCAAATTCTCCCTTCCTCTCTCCTATAGCGCATCCATGCTTGGATGGGGAATTTTGCTTTCTCCAAAAACATTAAAAGAGTTAAAAGTATATGATTACGCTTTAAGCAACTTAAAATATGCTCTCGATTATCTCTATAAAACCTATATTCCTAAAAAAAATTTGGAAAATGATATATTTTTTTATCAGGTAGGAGATCCAAATATCGATCACAACTACTGGATGCCCGCTGAAGATATAAATTATGAGAGAAAATCTTTCTACTGCACTTCAAAAGAGCCGTGTTCTGAAGTTAGCGCCCAAAGCGCTGCAGCTTTTGCGATAGGATACGCTGTTTTTAAACATAAAAATGTAAAATATGCTTCAAAACTTCTAAAAAAAGCCAAACGCTTATATCTCTTTTCCAAAACGTATCAGGGAAACAGCGGATATAAAATGGCAAAAGGCTCATACGACTCTTCCGGTTTTGTAGATGAGCTTGCTTTTTCGGCAATCTGGCTCTATTTAACTACAAAAGATGAAAAGTATTTAAAAGATGCAATAGAATTTGCTGATAAACTTGATAAAGAGTCCATCTATTGGCCTCTTAACTGGGATGATAAGCAAAATGCTGTATTTTTACTTTTGGCTATCATTACAGATCTTCCCCAATACCATAACTTAGTCCAAAAACATCTAAATTACTGGATTCATAAAGCAAAAAGGACAAAAGGGGGATTGGTATTTGCCGATAAATGGGGATCTTTGCAATATGCGGCAACTCTATCTTTTATCTCTTTGATTTATGCAGACTATATCCCTTCCAAAAGCAAAAAAAGAGAATACAGAGAGTTTGCAAAGAGCCAGATTGACTATATTTTAGGAGATAATCCAAGACATTTTAGCTATCTTATAGGATATGGAAAAAATTATCCCAAAAACCCTCATCACGCAAATGCCCACCACTCCCCGACATACGATATAGACAATCCAAAAAACAACAAATATGAATTAACAGGAGCTCTTGTTGGAGGAGTTAAAAGCCTGGATGATTTTGATTATAAAGATGATAGAAAAGATTATATAGCAAATGAAGTATCAATTAGCTATAACGCTCCTTTAACCGGAGTTTTAGTAAAATTATACAAACTCTATCAAAAGAGATAATATGAAAAAATTTACTCTTTTTCTTTTAGTAACATCTTTTCTAAAAGCTCAAGTTTACTATTTGGATACTTCAAATGGAAATGATTTTAATCTTGGAACCTCTCCTAAAAAAGCTTGGAAGAGTATAAAAAAATTAAACGGTTTTAAATTTATGCCGGGAGATAAGATAGCTTTTAAAAGAGGAGAAAAATTTGTAGGATATTTTTCCATCTCTTCATCCGGCAAAGAGGGCAAACCTATTGTTTTTACCTCTTACGGCAAGGGAGCAAAACCGATTATAACCTCCATGATGATGCCAAAAGCTTTCAAAATTGAAAGCAACTGGAAAAGAAGCGCCAAAAAAGATATATGGTATTTTAATATGAATTTCAACCCTCAAAGAGTAAGAATAGACGGCAGGGAGGTTTTAAGAGCTGGAAGCTCTTTTACACAAATTGACGGCGTAAAAACAAAATGGTTTTGGGAGAGGGGAAAATTTTATATCTATGCAAAGGAAAATCCTTCTCTTTATTATAATCTGATAGAAATAAACATTCCATATCAGACTATTTTGGTAAAAAACAGACACCATATCATTTTTGAAGATTTGGATATAAGAGGCGGAAGCGGATATGCGATGGCCATTAGAGGCTCTCATAATATAGTCGTAAGAAACTGTAATATAGGAGCATATTCGAGAATGGGGCTTCAGGTTATGGATAATTTTGAAGAGGGGAGATATATACCTTCTAAAAACATTTTGGTTGAAAACTCCCTTTTTGATTCAAAATACCACTTTAAATACAGCAAAGCCCCTTCTGATAGAGGTTGTATAGATGGTCTTTTAATAAATAATGGAGTGCAAAATTCAATTTTTAGAAAAAATATTTTCAAAGATTGGGGACATACTGCAATCAATCTTGTAGCTTTAAACAAATTAAATCCTGGTGTTTACAACAATAAAATCTATAACAATATTATAACGGCTAAAAACGTTCCTTACGGCCGTGGCATAGGAGTAGAAGGGATAGAGGGCAAAACCCATCATAACGAATTTTTTTACAATATAATCAAAAATACCACTGTAAGAAGCCAATTTAACGGAGATCACAACTCTTTTCACCACAATATCATAGATACGGTAAAAAATTCCGATATAAAACCATACGGAACGGCTCAAGGAATCGAAATTCAAGGATACGGCAAATGCGTCTGCCACGATAACTCTATAGAAAATAACGTAATAGTAAACTGCGATGAGGCGGGAATTAGACTAAGAGAAGATAGAAACGAAAAATTTAACAATAAAGTTATCAATAACATAATCTACAACTGCGGCTTAAACTCAAAAGATGGATATAAAGATATAGCTTTGGTAATAGAT
>JALVCR010000181.1 GCA_027009865.1 Campylobacterales bacterium | reverse complement strand
GGCGCAAGTTGGCTATCTTGGAGTTTTGAAAAAGTGGGGAATAGAATTTGACGCTTTTTCCGGCTCAAGCGCGGGGGCTATTGTCTCTTCGCTTTTTGCAAAGGGAATGGAAGCTGAAGAGATTTTGGAATTTGTAAAATCGATAGATTTTAAGAGAGTAATCAAATTTAATTTTTTTAAAAATTCTGTTTTTAAAATGGATAAGGTTTTAGATATTTTTTATGAAAAAGAGCTTTATGATTTTAATCTTTCAAAAAAGCTTTTTGTCTGCGTTACCGATTTGGATACTTACGAGCCTTTATATATAGATAGGGGCGATTTGGGAAAATTTTTGCTTGCATCTTGCTCTTTGATACCTCTTTTTGATGTTTGCAAAATAGATTCCAAAAAATATATAGACGGCGGATTTACCGATAATCTGCCTGTAACTCCCCTCTTGGATTACGATTTTATTTTGGCGTTAAATGTAAATCCCATCTTAAAAATTAAAGAGAGCTTTTTTAAAAATTTCTATTTGGCCGCTTTCATAATGTTGAATGCAAATATCAAATTCTCAAAAGAGAGAGCCGATAAGTTTGTAGAATTTAAAGAGTGCGGAAAATATTCGATTCTTGATAGGAAAAATTTTGATGAAATTTATCAAATAGGAGTAAGAGAAGCTAAAAAAGAGAGAGATTTTTGGATGGCTTTTAAGGATGGGGAACTTTGATTTTGGAATTTAGAGACCATCCAATCAAAGCTACAAGAAGAGAAATTATAATCTCATTTGGAATTATTTTATAGACATATAAAAGATATAAAATCCAAAGGAGAATCGCTCCAAGAGGAGTTGGAACTCCTATAAAATATTTTTCTACTCCTCCAGCTTCTACTTTTAGATTAAATTCTATCAATCTTCTAAGACCGCTTATAATATAAAATATGAATATCAATCCTATAAAAATGATTTTAATGTTTGAATCTTTATCGAGTGCATAAAAGAGTAAAAACGAGGGCATAATCACAAACGATAAGAAATCGGCGAAACTGTCAAGCTGTATTCCAAATTCCGTAGATAGATTGAATTTCCTTGCCGCTTTTCCATCAAGAATATCTAAAGCTCCGGCAATCCAAGCAAGAATTATCGCTATAAAAAAATTTCCTTTGCAAATAAAATATAAAGCCACTATTCCGCACGATATGTTTCCGAAAGTAATAAGGTTTGCTAAATTAAATCTATTGTTTTTATCGAAAAGATTCATAACCGCTCCTTTAGATCGAAATTATAGCATAAGAAAAAAAAGAAACTATTTTTCAAAAATTTCATATTTTTTGACTATATATTTTTTCTTAAAAGGAAAGATTAAAATTATTTTGTTATAATTCTATTAAGGCTGTAGGAGTTAAGTATGCTTTTATGCTTTATTAGGAAAACCAAACAATTTTTAAAAAACCTATTTTTATATTTAAACTGTTTTTTAACTCCTACAGCATTTTTATCTTTCTCTCTTTTTTTATTTATTGTAGTTTTAATATTTTATCAATATCCTTTTATAATTTTACTTTCTGCTTTAATCTTTATTGTTTTTACGATAATGGTTCTAACAAGTGCCCATTTTTTACATACCCACGATATAAGTGAAAATTTAAAAATTTTTGAGGATAAATTAAAAAATAGTTTTAAAGATATAGCGTTTGGAGAAATTTTGGAAGTAGTGGCACTTCATAAAAATGTTAAAAAGTGTAATAAACCTTTTGAAAAAAAGATATTAAAAACATATATTATTTTAATCGGTCTCTCTTCTACTCATTTTATTATTTCTGAATGCACAGAGTTTAATCTTTTAAAACCAAAAAGGGAAGATGTAAAGAAATTTTGTGATTTAATAGCTAAATGCGACTTTAAGGGGTCTGAAGAGTTTTATTATACCTTTGTAGAGAATGTATTTTACAGAGACGATAGACTTTTTATTGTAACTTCCAATGTGGGAAGTAAAGTGATAGAGTGTGATGAAGCTTCTGCAAAAGAGGCGGTTAAAGCAATTAGAAGAAGACTTAGAGAAAGAGAAGATAAAAGACAATATTGTTACATGAAAGAGAGCGTTTGAAGCTTTATTTGATATAATACAAAACAGTAAAATCAACTAATCCCTAAAAGAGGGTTATTAAGAGGATAAAAATCAATATGGTATTAATGATAGATAATTACGATAGTTTTACATACAATATCGTTCAATACTGTCTTGAGCTTGGCGCAAATTTAAAGGTTGTAAGAAATGATAAGATAGATATCAAAGGGATTGAAGATTTAAATCCCGAAAAAATTATTATCTCTCCCGGTCCCGCAACTCCAAATGAGGCGGGTATTAGTCTTGATGTGATATCTCATTTTAAAGGCAAAAAGCCTATCTTGGGTATATGTCTTGGACATCAGGCGATAGCTCAGAGTTTCGGAGGAAAAATCGTAGGGGCCAAAAACTTAATGCACGGCAAAACTTCCCGCATGAAAGTAATTAAACAGACTCCTATTTTCAAAAATCTTCCTCATGAGTTTACGGCTACAAGATATCACTCGCTGGTTGTAGAGAGAGAGTCCCTTCCAAAATGCGTGATACCTACTGCGTTTAGCAAAGATGATGAAGAGATTATGGCTTTGGAGATAGAAGGATATCCGATTTACGGAGTTCAATTTCATCCAGAATCCATAATGAGTGAATATGGGCATGAGATAATAGATAATTTTTTAAAAT
>JALVCR010000180.1 GCA_027009865.1 Campylobacterales bacterium | reverse complement strand
AAGGGAGTCGATTTAAGAAGACTTTTTGAATTTTTGAAAGATAAAGATGTGAAAATTTACGCAATAGGAACAAACAGCGAAAAGATAGCCAAACTATCCAAAGAAATCGGCAAAGAGACTCATTTGTGCCGCTTTTTAAAAACTGCCATAAAAGAGATAGACAAATCTTTGAAAACAGATGAAATAGCCCTGCTCTCCCCCGCAGCGGCAAGTTTGGATCAATTTAAATCCTATGCCCAAAGAGGGGAAATTTTTATAAAAGAGGTTTTAAAACTCTAAATCGAAGCCTTTATATAAACTCTTCTTGGAGCAGGATACCCCTCTATCGTTTTTGAGCTGTCGTTTGGATCTAAAAAATTATCTAAACTCTCCCCGTAAATCCAATCTGTTTTTCTTTGCTCTTTTGTATCGGTAACTCTCTTCTCAAGCACTATAAAATCTTTAAATCCCGCTCTCTCGCACCAATTGGAGAGAGCTTTTATTGAAGGAATGAAGTAGATATTTGGAATTTTTGAATATCTTCCTCTTGGAATTAAGGCTATCTCCTCATTAGACTCTATAAAAAAGGTATCCAAAAAAAGCTCTCCGTTTGGATTTAACCCCTTTTTCAAAGCCTTTAGAGTCGATACGGGATCGCTTCTATGATACAAAACTCCAAGACAAAATATAGTATCAAACTTTTTTTCATAAAAAGGCAAATGCTCAACTCCCAGCATCTCAAAAACTATATCGCTTTTTATAAAACTGTTGATAAAATCAAATTGAGTTTTAAAAAGAGCCGAAGGATCGAAACCTACTATCTCCTTTGGATTCTCTTTTAACATCCTAAACATATAATATCCGTTGTTGCATCCAATATCAGCTACACTTTTATTTTCCAAATTAAAATATGGTTTTAAAAGATTATATTTTATATAGCTTCTCCACTCGCTGTCTATAAAAATATCAAAAATTTTAAAAGGCCCCTTTCTCCAAGGACGCATAAGAAGAGCAATCTCTTTTAAAGATAAAAGATCTTCTTTAGAGATTTTCCCTTCTATTTCTATCACGTCATTTAGCTTTATATTTTCTACTTTTACATTTGGAAGATTTTTTAAAGCCTCTCTTAAAGGAGCGATATTTTTCCAAGAAAGCCACTTTTGGCGCTCTTTTTTAACTTCCTCTATATTCATTTTAAATCCTGCAAAAAATTTAAAGGCATTATTATAACGAAAAAAATTTTTTAACTTTAAAAACAGTATTTTACAAAAAGTTGCCTGCTCTATACCCTATTTTCAAACATTTAAGTAATCTTATATTTTTATTATAATATAATTTAGGAAATTTATTAAAAGGCAAGAATAATGAAAATATTAATCAAAACGGCCATTTTGCTCTCAATTTTGGGAATATCGCTAAATGCGGGCTTTATGGATATAATAAAAGATAACGTAAATAGTATGCAAAATCATAAAATATCCAATACAAAATCTATGCCAAACGGTGAAATTTCGACCGCTTTAAAAGAGGCTTTGTCAATAGGCGTAAAAGATGCCGTATCAACACTTGGAAAAGATGGAGGATTTTTAAATAATCCAGCCTTTAAAATACCTCTTCCAAAAAATCTTCAAAAAGCAGCCCAAATAGTAAGGAAAGCTGGGGGAGAGAAGTATGTAAAAGAGCTTGAAGAGGCAATAAATCATGCAGCCGAAAAGGCCGTGCCCAAAACAACAAACATATTTTTGGACGCTATCTCTTCAATGAGCTTTCAAGACGCCCAAAAAATTCTAAATGGAGGAGATAATGCAGCAACAAACTATTTCAAAGAAAAAACGCAAAACAAATTAATAAAAGCAATCTCTCCGATAGTAAAGGAAAGTATGAAAGAGAGTTCAGTGGCATCTTATTATAAAAGCTTTAATCAATACTACTCAAAATATGCAAAAGGTTTTATGCAAAATTCACAAATTGGCTCTTTGGCAAAGAGTTTTGGAGTGGATAATTATCTGCCCTCTTCAAATGAAAGCGATCTTGAAAGCTATGTTACAAGTAAAACAATAGATAGACTCTTTAAAGCCATATCCCAAAAGGAGAAACTAATAAGAGAAAATCCGGCATTTAGAACGACGGATATATTAAAAAAAGTATTCGGGAAGTAGCCTATGAAAAGAAGCGTTTTAATAGCTCTACTCATATCTGTTTTTCTTTTTGCTTCAACCAATTATCAAGAGCTTTTTAAGTGGTATATGAAAAAGGCTCAAAATCAAGATCCAATAGCCCAATATAATATAGCTAAAATGTATAAAGAGGGCAAAGGTGTCAAAAAAGATTTGCAAAAAGCTTTCGATTGGATGTTTAAATCAGCCCAAAAAGGCTACTCTCCAGCTCAAGTGGCTTTAGCAAAGATGTATATTTTGGGAATTGGAATAGAGAAAAATTACAAAGAGGGCTATAAATGGATGAAAAAAGCGGCCATGAAAGGAAACAAAGAGGCAAAACTTGCACTTGGATGGATGTATGCCTTTGGAAAAGGAGTCGATAAAGATTTAAAAAAAGCCCTCTACTGGTATAAACAGGCGGCAAAAAGCGGAAGCAGCGACGCTATGTATGCGATAGGGATGATGTATTATAACGGCGTTGGAGTTTTGAAAGATTATATTCAAGCTTACAAATGGTTTTTGAAAGCTGCTAAAAAAAATCATGCAAAAGCCCAAAGAATGCTTGGAGTTATGTATATTTACAAACAGGGAGTTAAAAAAAG
>JALVCR010000179.1 GCA_027009865.1 Campylobacterales bacterium | reverse complement strand
ATAGGAAAATGGCAAAAGAGCACAATATAGAGGCGATAGATTTGGTATGCGTAAATTTATATCCATTTAAAGAGACAATAGAGAAAACGGATGATTTTGAAGAGATTATAGAAAATATTGATATCGGCGGCCCGGCTATGGTAAGAAGCGCGGCTAAAAATTTCCAATCTGTGATGATTGTAACAGATGTTAAAGATTATAAAGAGGTTATAAAAAGGCTAAAAGAAAATAGAGCGGATCTTGATTTTAGAAGAGATTTAATGATAAAGGCTTTTGAGCATACCGCCTCTTACGATTCAATGATTGCCAATTATATGAATAAAAGATTTAAAGAAGGATTTGGAAATAGGCAATTTATAGTGGGAGAGAAGGTTTTTGACACAAGATATGGAGAAAACCCGCATCAAAAGGGAGCTTTGTATCAGTTTGACGATTTCTTTTCAAAACATTTTAAAACTTTAAAAGGGGAGGCGAGTTTTAATAATCTAACCGATATCAATGCGGCTGTCAAAATAGCTGCTTCTTTTAAAAACGAAGCTTCTGTTTGTATAGTAAAGCACGGCAACCCTTGCGGTTTTGCGATAAAAAAGAGTTTAAAAGAGAGCTATATAGAGGCGTTAAAATGCGACCCCGTTTCAGCTTACGGAGGAGTTGTCGCGATAAACGGCAAATTAGATAAGGATTTAGCCGAGGAGATAAATAAAATTTTTGTTGAGGTTATAATAGCCGCAAATGTCGATAATGAAGCTTTGAAGGTTTTTGAAAAGAAAAAGAGAGTGAAAATTTTCTCTCAAGAGAGCGATTTTTTAACTCTCTCTTTCGATCCTTTCGATTTTAAGCATATAGAGGGCGGATTTGTATATCAAAACAGCGATTTTGTAAAAGATGAAGAGATAAAAAACGCAAAGCTTGTAAGCAAAAAAGAGGCTTCAAAAGAGCAGATGAAAGATTTGGAGATAGCCTATAAAATTGCCGCGCTAACCAAATCAAACTGCGTAGTTTATGTGAGAAATTCGGCTATGGTTGCTATCGGCATGGGAATGACAAGCAGAGTGGATGCCGCAAAATGCGCCCTTAGAAAAGCTAAAGAGGTCGGTTTGGATGTTAAGGGCTCAGCAATGGCAAGCGAAGCTTTTTTTCCTTTTAGAGACAGCATAGACGAAGCGGCAAAAGAGGGGATTTCAGCGGTTATAGAGCCGGGGGGAAGCATAAGAGACGATGAGGTTATAGAGGCCGCCAATGAGCATAAAATAGCTTTGTATTTTACCGGCGTTAGACACTTTTTGCATTAAGGGAGAGATATGTTTAGGGAATTTGAATTAAACGAAGGTAATATTGAAAAACAAAAAGAGATTGTTCTTGAAATAATAAAAGAAAATGAGAAAAAGATAAAAGAGCTTTTAGAGTTAGAGAATAAAACGTATGAAAATTTTATAACGCCATATCAGCTTATGCATGAGAGGCTAAATTTTTATTTCTCTCCGATTTCCCATCTAAACAGCGTAAAAAATTCTAAAAAGACTCAAGAAGTTTATTCTTCTCTTTTGCCCGTTTTAACCGAATATTACGCAAAACTTGGCCAAAACAGAAATCTTTATGAAGCTTGCAAAAAAATTTATAAAGAGGATTTAAATCTAAATAGAGAGCAGAAAAAAGTTTTAGAAGATCTGATTTTGGAATTTGAGTTAAGCGGAGTTGGTTTAGAGGAGAAGAAGCAAGAAGAGTTAAAAGAGATAATGATTAAATTAAGCGATCTTCAAAACAGATTTTCTCAAAATCTGCTTGATGCTACAAACGCTTATGAAATGATAGTGGAAGATAAAGAGGAGCTTAGCGAACTTCCAAAAAGCGATCTTGAAAATGCAAAAATCAAAAAAGAGGGCAGGGAGGTTTACAGGTTTACTCTCCAGCAGCCAAGCTATGTGGCCTATATGACATACGGGAAAAATAGAAAAAACAGAGAAAAAATATATAAAGCTTATGTAACAAGAGCCCCTCAAAACGAAGAGATTTTGGAAGAGATTTTAGAGCTTAGATTCAAAAAAGCAAATCTGCTTGGATTTAAAAATTATGCCGAGCTCTCTTTGAAAAAGAAGATGGCAAGCTCTCCCAAAGAAGTTATAAAGTTTTTAAAGGATCTTGCCAAAAAGAGTAAAAATCAGGCAAAAAAAGAGTTTAAAGAGCTTTTTGAGTTTGCCAGGGCAAACGGTTTTGAAGATGAGAGTTTGCAATCTTTCGATCTTGCCTATTATGCTGAAAAGCTAAAGAAAGAGAAATTTAGCGTAAATGATGAAGATTATATGCCATATTTTGAAAAGAGCAGGGTGGTTAGAGGGCTTTTTGATTTTATAGAGGAACTTTTTAAAATATCTTTTAAAAAAGTGAAAACTTTAGTCTGGGATGAGAAGGTTGAAGTATATGAACTCTCAAAAGATGGCAAATTAATAGGAAGATTATATTTGGATTTGGAAGCCAGGAAAAATAAAAGGGGAGGGGCATGGATGGATGAGTGGGTAACTCACCATATAAATGAGAAGGGAGAGAGAATTTTTCCGGTAGCTTACATAGTGGCAAATTTTTCTCCATCAAAAGAAAACTCCCCCTCTCTTTTGAAGCCAAACGATGTTGAGACTCTTTTTCATGAGACGGGACACGCTTTGCATCATCTCTTAAGCGAGGTTAAAGAGCCGTTTGTAAGCGGAATAAACGGAGTTGAATGGGATGCTGTAGAGTTTCCAAGC
>JALVCR010000178.1 GCA_027009865.1 Campylobacterales bacterium | reverse complement strand
ATTGTAAAGTTCTCGTTCAATTTAGAACTTTCCCTTATTAACATTTTCTCTGAATGCATAACATCAAAAACTTATTCTCTCCCTATGCCATCGAAAATTTATCAAAATTTTGTCTTATGGCTTCATACAAAACTATCCCGACAGCAACTGAGAGATTTAAACTTCTTCCGTTTTTGCCCATAGGAATTGTAACCGTGTTTTCCCATCTTTTTTGCATAAGTTCCATAGGAAGCCCGGTCGATTCTCCTCCGAAAAAGAGAAAATCCCCTTCTTGATATTTAACATTAAAATACGGTTTTTTGCTTTTAGTCGTTGCAAAAAAGAATCTCTCAATTTTATCCTCATTTGCCTTTAAAAACTCATCCAAACTCTCCCAAACTTTCAAATCAAGCATATTCCAATAATCAAGGCCGGCTCTCTTTACGCTCTTATCGTCTATTTTAAAGCAGATAGGCTTTATTATATGAAGGGTTGAGTCTGTATTTACGCAGATTCTTCCTATACTTCCGGTATTTTGGGGAATTTGAGGAGAGACTAAGACAATGTTAAACATCTCTTTTCCTAAAAAATAATCGTCTTATTGGCATAAACGAAAATTCTATCCTCAAATACCAGATCCAAAGCGCGCGATAAAACAACTTTTTCAACATTTCTTCCCGCCTTTTGCATATCCCTCCAGCTATATTCATGATCTACATGAATTACATCTTGAGTAATAATCGGTCCTTCATCCAAATTATCGTTTACAAAATGGGCTGTAGCGCCTATTATTTTAACTCCCCTCTCATAAGCCTGTTTATAGGGATTTGCACCGATGAAAGCCGGAAGAAAGGAGTGGTGTATATTTATAATTCTCTCTTCATAATGCTTTACAAATTCACTTGATAAAATTCTCATATATTTTGCCAATACAATAAAATCCAAATCAAATTTTTCCAAAATTTTTAGGATTTTATCCTCATGCTCTCTTCTTGTCAAATTCTCGTGAGAGATAAAATAGTAAGGAATATTAAATTTTTCACTCAAAGAGCGAAGCTTGTCGTAATTGGAGATAACAGCCAAAATTTCGGCGTTCATCTCTTTGCTGCAATGCTTTAAAAGAATATCTCCAAGACAGTGGGACTCTTTTGTAGCCATTATGACAATTTTCTTTTTTCTCTTTTTTGTTAGATATATATAAGAGTTTTTAGGAAGCTCCTTTTTTAGAGAATTTACTATCTCATCAACATTAAGCTCTCCGCTTAAAAGAGCTCTTAGAAAAAACCTTTTGTTTTCATTATCCACAAACTCACTATTTTTCTCTATATTCAAGCCGTTTTCATATAAAATTTTAGATATTTTATAAATCAGTCCGGGTTCGTCTTTACAGGCTATCTTTAGAATGTAATTCATAGGCTATTTCCTCTATCTCTTTAATTTGTCTTCTCATAAGCTCTTCTCCAAGCTCTTTTCCCTTAAATCCCTCTTTTAAAAGATCCAAAGCTTTCACTCTCGATTCATATCTCTTTTCATAAATCCCAAGCTTTAAAGCCCGCTCTCTTACCTTGTCAAAATAGTTTCCAAGCCACTCTTTTATAGGATAATTCAAAGAGAGTTTCAATAAAAACAGATCGCTTACCTCTTTTGGCAGAGGAACCTGTTTTTTAAGCATTTTCAAATAAGTATTCGGAGCATTTATCAAAGAAGCGATCTTGTCAAAACCAATATTTAAATTTTTGGATAAAATATATAAGAAATAAAATTGATAATATCTTTTGTCAAATTTTTCTCTGTTTTTTGCAAGCTCAAAAGCGCTTTTAAAAAATATATCCCTTGAGATGGAAAGGTTTAAAAGCTTTTGCATAATCCCCAAAGCGCTTAGATAATAGAGGCCAAAATGAAGATATTTCCCAAAAAACATCTTTTCAAATTCCCAAAAAATCCTATCTTTGGTAATATCCAAAAGATCAATCTCCCTCATAACAAGGCAAGATTTCCTCTCTATCTTAAAACCAAACCTTGCGCTAAACTGCATTGCCCTTAAAACCCTAAGGCTGTCCTCTTTAAATCTCTCTTCATCTATTATTCTAATAAGCTTTCGTTTTATATCCTCCACCCCTCTCCATAAATCCAAAAGCTCTCCGGTAAAGAGGTTTATCATAATGGCATTCATTGTAAAATCGCGTCTTCTTGAGGCTTCTTTCTCATCATTTGCAACTTCTACTTCAAAACCTCTATGCCCCTTTGCAATTTTTCTCTCTTTTCTTGCCAAAGCCAAATCGAAAGATTTGTATTTATAGACAAAAAAACTCTTACCAACCCCTTTAGCTCCAAACTCTTGCATTAGCTTATCAAAAAGTTTTGGTTCTATATCGTAAATCTCTATATCAAAATCACTAAGCTCCTCTCCCATCAAAAGATCTCTTACACACCCTCCGACAAGATATACTCTTTTTGTATATGGAGATAAATAGTCTCTAATCTTGTAAAGCTCCCTAAGAAAATGTGGAGGAATTTTATCCAAAAGAGAACTCATCGCTCTTTTTGTTCAATTTTTGATAATCTCTCGTCTATCGCGGCTAAAAGATACTCCAAAAAATTTAGAGTCAAATCGATTTTAGCTTCAAGTTTTTGATTATTTGGAGCCTGAAACCCTTCAAAAAGCACCAAAATTCTCTCTTTTAAACTTTTTAAAAACTTCTCCTCGTCGCTAAAACTTTCCTCTTTTAAAACCTCTTTTTTTTGAAGCTTTTTTATCTCATCCCTTTTAGAAGAGCTATCTTCTTTA
>JALVCR010000177.1 GCA_027009865.1 Campylobacterales bacterium | reverse complement strand
ATCATATACTGTATCTGTGTCTAATCCGGTTATATTAGCTTCCGTACTATTTGGAGGGAGTGTTTGTATCTTGGCTCCGTCTTTATAGATAATGAAATTCTCTTCATTATCTGAATTATCCGTCCATGTAATTTTGATGGATGTGGGAGATAGAGGAACCCATGCCGGATTGCTTGGAGCTGCCGGAGGAGTCTTTAGCGTAGTAACGCTTGCGGAAGATGAGTTATTTTCTCCTCCATTATTATAGGCTCCTACTACAAATGTATAAGTGGTGTTTGGATTTAAACCGGTTATCTGTTTGAATGTGGTGTCTGCAGCCACAGTTGCATTTAGCTCTCCATTTTTGTAGATATGAAATCCATCTTCGTTGTTTGAATTATCACTCCAATGAATTGTTACAGATGTTTGGTTTATATCGGTAAAAGTTATATTGTCTGGGGCAGCGGGAGGAGTTTTTAAAGTAGTGGCATTATCTTCTGTTCCGTTAGATTCTCCGATATCGTTTGTTGCATTTACCTCATAGTGATACTCTGTATTTGCTTCAAGTCCGCTGTCTGTGTAAGTAGTCGTATCAGCATTTACCGTTGCTATTTTTGCTAAGCTTCCTCCGCTTTTTTGTCTGTAAATATTAAAGTTGTTTTCGTTATTTGAATTATCTATCCATGTCAATTTTATTGTTTCATTATCTTCTGGTGTAGCTGAGAGATTGGATGGAGGTTTTGGAATGGATACAAGTTTATAAGCTAATCTTGTTTTATTCGTATCTACGTTTTTATAACTTATATATCCCACTCCTTCATCTGTTACTTTTATTGAGGTATATTCTCCGGCGTTAGTATTTGAATCTATGCTTGCCGCAATCCAAGTTCCAGTTACGTTTGTGGCAAATTTTATCTTTTTATTTGTCTCGTCATAGTAGCTTATAAATACCTTGTTGTTGTAATCTACAGCTATTGATGAGTATTTTCCAACATCTCCATCGCTATCTATTGTTGTTGTAGTCCAATTGTTTCCACCATCTGATGAAAAAGCGTATTTTAAATCTTTGTTTGTAGAATCATAATAGCTTACATGCAGATTATTGTTTAAATCTACTGCAATGGAAGGGTATTCTCCTATATCTCCTGTTGAATCTATACCTTTATAGTTTGAAAAATTTCCTGATGAGTCTATTTGTGTGTAATTTAAATCATTATTTGAAGTGTCGTGATATACTACATGGATTTTATTATTTAAATCTACCGCTATATCAAGATTGCCGGCATTATTTATTACCGAAGATTGTTTATCAACCCATCCCGAAGTGGAAGAGTCGTAATAGACTACTCCTAATGTTCCATTTTTGGAATATACTATATATGGATTATATGGATTATTTCCTATTGTAACTATTTTGGTATAGTTTCCTTCGGCTGAATCAGCGTTTTCCGTGCTCCAGCTTGAGGCGTATTTTGTATATTTTATTTTACTATCTGTTTGGCTAAAATAGCTTACATGAAGGTCATTATTTGCGCTTACAAAAATTGAGCTGTAGTTTCCATCCGCGCTTATTTCTTCTTTTGACCAGGAGTTGTTATCATATTTTAGATGATAAAGTTTCCCGTTATAATCTCTAAAAACTATATGAATTGTTTTGGGACTTGTGTTTTCTATTCCCAAAGCCTTATTTGACATATAGGTAACGTTGCTTTCAGGACTGCCGGTATTATCTTCTGTAAAAGTCCAACTGACCGCTCCATATGCAAAATAGATTAAAAACGCAAGAAGCGTTAATATTTTGCGTATCATTTTTTACTCCTTTTTTCTTATCTTCTTCAATTATATATAAATAAAGTTTAAAATTATATGAAAAGTTAACCTTTAGTATTAATATATTAGTTTTATTATTTCTTAAAAAGATGTATTTCTATAAATATTTTAAATGAAAAAAAGAGATTTAGTCAAAGCTTTTTTACTATTTAGATTTTTTGTTTAATGATAATTTTTGTTGGACTAAAGAGTTCTTTTGCTTTTTTAATAAACGGATTTTCTAAGATATCGCTTCCATTTAATTCTTTTGATTGAATATGGGAAGCTATGCAGCTGTTTGAAGGAGGATTTTGCATCTCTTCAATCATGGAAGAGGAGTTTTCGTTTGCGTGCTTTTCTTCCTCTTTTATAATCTCCTCTTTTTTATCGCAGGGTATGGCTTTTATTTTTGTATTGATTCCAAAAATATCTTTTGCTAAGAATTTAATAATGCTTGAGGCGTGTCTTAGAGTTTTTTTGCACTTTTCATCGGTGCATGACATCAAAATAAGCTCATTATCTTTAAAATCTATAAATTTAACTCTCTTCTCAAAACACTCTCCAACTTCATAGTTTCTATCATACAAAGCTAAGACTAATTTTTTGAAAAGATCTTCACAGCTTTGTTCATTTAAAGGAAGGGGCGGCTGAATATGTTTTTTCCCCTCTTTTTTAGATAAATTCATAGAAGAGGTTTTAAAAGCAGAGCTCTCTTTTTTCTCCAAAGATTCTATAATCTCATCTATCGTTTTTAAATTGGTAGCCTCCATCATTTTAAAAAATGTCAAAGAGAGAACAAATGCACTGTCTGCATTTAGAAATAGAAGATTTTTCGATTCGCTTAAAATTTTAAAAAATCTCTCGGTAATTATCGCTCCAAATCTTATATCCCCTTCAAAGAAGCGATCTTTCAAATAGGCTATCATCTCGTCTATTATGATTTCGCTCTCATAATTTTCAAGCTCTTTTATAAAATTTTTA
>JALVCR010000176.1 GCA_027009865.1 Campylobacterales bacterium | reverse complement strand
TTTTATAAAGCAGCTTCCAAAATTTTGCAAAATCCAAATTTTTACTCTTTGTTTATGAAAAGTTTTAGATTTTTTCATCCCCTTCTTTCAAAAATGAATCTTTGGGGAGAGAGAGAGCTTCCAAAGCCATCCAAAAAGAGTTTTAAAGAGATATACAAGGAGTTAAGTTGAGAAAGGATGAGTTTTTAAAGCTTTTTGGGGGAATTGAAAAGCCAAAAGAGGAACTTTTTATAGATATAAAAAGAGATAAAATAGAAAACAGGGAGGAAGCTTTTTTAAACTCTTTGAAACTTGTAGGAGGGGAGGGGATTATTGTAAAAAAGGATGATTTAGAAGAGGAGATTTTAAAAAGATTTAAAAGCGCTAAAAAGATAGCCTCCATATATCCTCTCTCTTTTGTAAATGTAAATCCAAATTTAATCGATGATCCAAAAGAGCTTGAAGATATCGACGTATCTATAGTTAAAGGAGAGTTTGGAGTTTGCGAAAACGGGGCTGTTTGGATAGAGGAGAGGGAAAATATTCATAGAGCGGTATATTTTATATGCAAGGATCTTGTTATTTTGCTAAAAAGAGAGAGTCTAATCGATTCCATGCATGAAGCTTATAAAAAAATAGATCCCAAAACCTCTTACGGAGTTTTTATAAGCGGCCCTTCCAAAACCGCCGATATCGAGCAGGCGCTTGTTATAGGAGCTCACGGGGCTAAATCCCTTAAGGTCTTTTTGATAGATGAGTGAGGAGAGAAAAGGGGAGCTTTTTGCGATAGCCTTATGCTTTTTTGAGGGTCTCTTTCCTATCTGGTCTATTATTGCCGTTAGAAAAATAGGTTCCATTCATACATATCTTGCAAGTTTGGTTTTTGCGATTTTATTTTTTGCGGTTTTGGTTTTTGCAAAGAGGGAGTTTAAAGAGCTTTTTAAAAAGGAAGCTTTAAAAGATCTGCTTTTAACCTCTTTTTTTATCACTTTTATGTTTGTTTTGATATATATCGGACTATCTTATACAACAGCTTCCAATATGTCCATTATTTTGCTTTTGCAGATATTTTTCTCATATCTCTATTTTAATCTTTTTGGAGATGAGAAGATGGATTTAGTGCATACTCTTGGAGTCTTTTTGATGGGAATCGGGGCTTTTATAGTGCTCTTTCCCGGAAGGCTTAGCGTAAATTTGGGAGATTTGTTTGTTTTGATAGCGGCTATGACAGCTCCTATTGCAAACCTTTATCAAAAAAGAGCAAGGCTTTTGGTCTCAAGCGAGGTTGTTTTGCTTTTTAGATCTCTTTTTGCCTTTCCTATTTTGGCTATTTTAGCTTTTTTATTTGAAAAATCTGTCTCTTTCAAAGATTACAGAGAAGTTTTTATCTATCTTTTTTTAAGCGGTTTTTTTGTTTTGGGATTATCAAAAATCTTTTGGCTTGAGGCTTTGCATAGAATATCGATTACCAAACTAAGCGCCATGGCCTCTTTGATACCTCTTTTTACTTTGGTTTTTGCTTTTTTTCTTTTGGGGGAAACTCCAACCTCTCTTCAGCTTTTTGGGGCTTTTTTGATTATTTTGGGAAGTATTTTTATAACAAGAAATTAGGCTATTTTATAGCCCATGCTGTTTATGTTTTTTATCAAATCCTTTCCAAGAGTCTTTCTTATTCTGTGTATAAGCGCTCTTAGAGTGCTGACTTCTTTAACATCTCCCCAAATATAGTTTGCTATCTGTTCGTTTGAGACGCTTTTATTTTTATTTTTGGCCAAAATTTCAATAAGCTTTAACGCTCTCTTTCCTAATGCCACCTCTTCTCCGTCTTTAAAGAGCTTTCCCTCTTTTAGATCGTAAACATAGCCGTTTTTTAAAGATATTTTATCTTCTTTTATATTTATTTGCGGTTCTCTCTCGTGAGAGAATGCAAGTTTGACAGTTGCTAAAATCTCTTTTTCTCTGTAGGGCTTTATTAGATATCCGTATGCTTTTGCTTCAAATGCATACTCTATCATCTCGTCTTCCGCATAAGCGGTTAAAAAGATTATTTTTATATCGGGTTTGTATCTCTCGATTTCCAAAGCGGCTTCGCACCCGCTTATGTTATCTTCGAGCATTATATCCATCAAAACAAGATCGCACTCGTTTTCTTTGCAAAATTCTATCGCTTCTTTTCCTGAAGAGATTATATCAACTATTTCATATCTCTCTCTTTCCAAAAGTTCCTTTAAATATTCTGCCGAGATAAGATCGTCTTCCACTATTAAAATTTTTTTGTTTTTATTCATCTTTTTATTCCAAAAAGAGATATTTTTGATTTGGGATTAATATATTTTAACATTTATTTCTGAAAATAAAATAATATTTTATTTTTTAAGAAGAGGAATATTTTTAAATTTCATTGTGATACAAAATCCTTTCAGAGAGCTTATATCCATTGAGGCTTTCATCTGTTTTACGGTTAAATTTATCAGTTTAAAACCTAAATTTTTGCTTTTTTTGATATTCTCTATCTCTACTTCTTTGTTTAAAGGCTCTTTATATATTAAAGTGTATTGGTCATCTATATCATTTTTTAAAATTATTTCTATATAAATCTCTTTAGTATCAGTTTTTGAGTGCTTGACGGCATTTATCATAAGCTCGTTTAAAATAATTCCTATTCTAAAAGTAGTCTCAAAAGAGAGGAAAATATCATCTGATTCAACTTTTGTTTTTATATGTTTTGCGTAGCTTTCGGAGATAAGAAAACTTAACTTTTCTATATATTTTTTAAATTTTACTCTTCTTACATGTTTT
>JALVCR010000175.1 GCA_027009865.1 Campylobacterales bacterium | reverse complement strand
TATCTTAAGAGAGCTTGCAAAAAAGTATCTTCCAAAAGAGCTTGTAAACGCTCCAAAAAGAGGATTTGAAATTCCTTTGATTGAGTGGATAAACGGAGAACTTAGAGATATTGTAATGGATTATTTAAAAAATGGTTTTTATAAAAATTTTATAGATGAAAAACTTGTTAAATCAATTATTGATAGAAAAATAGAGATCTCTGAAGAGAAGAGGGCTAAAATATTGTATTTACTTTTTAGTTTGGAAGTTTGGGCATATGAGAATAGGGTTTCTTAGTCATTTAGATCTGAATCTTTATCTTTTTAGACTCTCTATCATGAAAGAACTTGTAAAAAGAGGTTGTGAAGTTTACGCAATAGCTCCAAAAGGAGAATTTTTTAAAGAGTTTGAAAAATTTAATATAAAGGCAGTAGATTACAAGATAAATAGAGCCTCGTTAAATCCCATAAAAGAGCTTAAGACAATTAAAAATATTAAAGAGACTGTAGGTAATTTAAATTTAGATATTTTACACTCTTTTATGCATAAACCAAATATCTATGGAAGTTTTGCCAATTCTAAAAATTTTGTGCAAACCGTAACCGGCCTTGGGAGTTTTTTTATTCATAACGATTTAAAATCCAAAATTATTAGAGAGATGATAATTTTAGGATATAAACTATCATCTAAAAATGCTAAAAAAGTTATTTTTCAAAACAGTGATGATTTGCGATTGTTTATAGATAAAAATATTATCTCAAAAGATAAAGCAATTTTGATAAAAAGTAGCGGAATCGATACAAAAGAGTTTTCTCCTATGCCTAAAAATAGAAATTTATTAAAACAGCTTCATATCGATAATAAAAAACCTGTAGTTTTGATGATAGCGCGAGTTATAAAGGATAAAGGAGTAGAAGAGTTTATTAAAGCGGCTGAAATTTTAAAAGATAAAGCTACATTTTTATATGTTGGAGATATTGATAGAGGTAACAAAAATGCTTTCTCTCCAGATTGGAGAAATGTAAAATATCTTGGATTTAGAAGAGATATAAAGGAGTTGATTTCCGTTTGTGATATTTTTGTTCTGCCAAGTTACAGAGAAGGGGTTCCAAGAACTCTTCTTGAGGCCGCATCGATGGGAAAACCTATTGTAACTACCGATACTCCGGGATGCAGAGAGGTTGTAGATGACGGTTTTAACGGCTTTTTAGCTCCTTTAAAGAATAGTATAGTTTTGGCAGAGAAAATAGAGAGACTGATAAAAGATGATAAATTAAGAGAGAGATTTGGTTATAATTCAAGAGAGAAAGCGTTAAAAGAGTTTGATATAGAAATTGTAGTAAACAAATATATAAATGTTTATGAGGAGATTTTGGGTGTATAAGAATTTTTTTAAACCTCTATTTGATAGAATTTTAGCTCTTATTTTGATAATTATTTTATCTCCCATTATGATTGTAGTGGCTATATTGATATATTTATGGGATGGAAGACCTGTAATCTTTACACAAAAACGCCCCGGTTTTCGTGAAAAAATATTTAAAATTTATAAATTTAGAACAATGACAAACGAGAGAGATAAAGATGGCAATCTCTTGCCCGATGCAGAGAGATTAAAAGGTATTGGGAAAATTATAAGAAGTTTAAGCTTAGATGAGCTTCCTCAACTATTTAATGTTTTAAAAGGGGATATGAGTTTTATAGGTCCAAGACCTCTTCTTATAGAATATCTCCCTTTATATAACGAGCGTCAAAAAAAACGCCATAACGTAAAGCCTGGAATTACGGGCTGGGCTCAGGTAAATGGAAGAAATGCCATCTCTTGGGAGCAAAAATTTGAATATGATGTTTGGTATGTGGAGAATCTTTCGTTTTTGCTTGATATGAAAATTTTGTGGATGACTGTTTTAAAAGTTTTAAAACGAAGCGGAATATCTCAAGACGGCCATGCCACAATGGAGAAGTTTAAAGGGAGTAAGTAGATGTCCAATATTATAGCCGTTTATGGAGCAAGCGGACATGGTAAAGTTGTGGCTGATATTGCTAAAGCCAATGGATATAAAGATATAATTTTTGTAGATGATGGTTTGAATGATTATATCTCTTTTGAAGAGTTTTTAAATAAATTTGGCAATTTAATACCTATTGCTTTAGGGATAGGTGAAAACAGAATAAGAGGGATTATTTATAATAAATTAAAAGCTAACAATATGAAAATACAAACTTTAATTCATCCATCTTCTGTTATTTCAAAGTCTGTGATAATAGGAGAAGGCAGTGTAATTATGCCGTCAGTAGTTGTTAATGCCGATGCTAAAATAGGTAAGGGAGTAATTTTAAATAGTTCTTGTGTAATTGAGCATGATAATGTGATAGATGATTTTGCTCATGTTTCTCCAAACGTTTCACTGGCTGGCAATGTTAAAGTAGGCAGCTTTTCACATATCGGTATAGGTGCATGTGTTATTCAAGGAAAAAATATAGGAGAACACACAATTATAGGGGCCGGTTCTGTTGTAATTGACGATATTCCCTCACTTTGTGTTGGAGTAGGTGTTCCTGCTAAAGTGATTAGGAAGAATAAACCTCCTTCTCCAGATGGATAATAGTTTTATAAATATCCTCTTTGATGAAATCTTCATTTATAAATTCTTTGAAAAGTTCATCTTGAGATTTTCCAAGATAGACTCTTTTTTTGGTTTTAAGTTTTGCCAAAAAATAGAAAGCCAGAAATTTCTCTTCATATAGATTTAGTATATTTTTGCTAAAATCTTCAAAGTCATCAAAACTGCTATTTTG
>JALVCR010000174.1 GCA_027009865.1 Campylobacterales bacterium | reverse complement strand
GAGACTCTTTTTGGGAGTTAGGGCCAAACTTTACGATTATGAAAAAATTAAAAAAAGCTACTATCCCTATTTTAGAGGAAAATGGGTAGAAGAAGAGAATCTACACGCAACTTTATATTTTTTTGGCGAAGTGGAAGATAAAAATAAAATCATAGAAAAGATAAAAAAAATATCTTTCCCCAAAAAAAGAGTCCCTCTAAAGGGAGAGGGAAGTTTTGGCCAGCCTCCCAAAATACTATTTGTAAATCTTCAAAAAAACATATATCTTCAAAGCTATTTAAAACTTGAAGAAATTTTTGGAAAAACCAAAAAAGGTTTCAATCCGCATGTAACCATTTTAAGAATTAAAAAAATTCTTAAAAAAGGCTATTTTGACGTAATAAACGCCTCTAAAAAAAGAGAACTTGGATACTTAAAAAAAGAGATAATTTTATTTCAAAGCCGCCTTACGCCAAACGGCCCGATTTACACTCCCATTTACGAGTTTTAACCATATAGAGTCAATAGCGCAAACAGCAAAACAATAGGCGTAATACTTATACCAAATTTTATATATTCAAAAAAAGTTATTTTAATTTTCTGTTTCTCCAATACGCTAAGCCAAAGAAGGGTTGACAAACTTCCAAAAGGCGTAAGTTTAGGGCCTATGTTAGCTCCTATAATATTTGCGTAAATCAATGCGTGATTTTCAACTCCCTTTAAAGAGATATCCATAATCATTACGGCTGGGAGATTGTTTAAAACAGCGCTTAAAAATGCGCTTAAAAATCCAACTTCTAAAGGATTTGAATTTTCCACCAAAGAGTGCAGATAATTTGTAAGTCCTGCATCTTTTAATCCGAAAACCACAACATAAAGCCCCAAGCTAAACCATAAAATCTGCCAAGGAGCATTTTTTATGATATCTTTTACGCAAACCGCTTTCATTAAAGCTGAAATAAACAAAAAAACCAAAGCGCCGCCCAATGCAAAGAAACTGACGGGAATATGGTAAAAATCGCCGATTACATATCCTAAAAACAAAATTATCAAAAAAAACCAGCTAAATATAAAGAGTTTTTTTGATTTTATTTCACTTTCTGCATCGGGAAGAAGATTTGGATCAATTTTTTTTGGAATATCATCTTTAAAAAAAATCCACAAAACGGCAATGGAAACTAAAATACTTACAAAAGAGGGGAAAATCATATTTTTTAAATACTCTACAAATCCTATATGAAAATAACCGGCTGTTATAATGTTTGGAAGATTTGAGAACACAAAAATAAACGCAGCGCTGTTGCTTACAAAACTTCCAGCCAATACAAAAGCCAAAAGAGTTTTGTAGTTTAGTTTAAGCATTCTCATTTTTGAGAGCAGTATGGGAGTTAAAATCAAAACCGCGCTATCGCTTGAGAAGAGCGCTGCAATAAAACTTCCAAGAAGAAGCGAATTTACAAACATAAAAAAGCCGCTTCCTTTTGAGAATTTCGCTATCTTTACAGCCGCCCAATTGAAAAATCCTATCTCTTCCAATATTAAAGATAAAATAATTATCCCAATAAAAGTTAATGTAGCATCCCATACAATATCGATAACTTCAATTATATCCCATATATTGACAGCTTTTAGCAAAAAAGCCATAATAGCCATAAAAACGGCGCTATAACCCATATATTTTGGTTTTAGGAAAATTAAAAGAAGAGTTATAAAAAAGAGAGAGAAGGCTAAAAACATAAAACCTCTTTTTTTGGGTAATTGTAACAAATTTTTTTGAATGGAAAAAGATATTTTAGAGTACAATTTAAAAAGATATAAATAAAGGCAGTTTATGTTTTATATAGAAATTTTTTTCATAACTTTTTTTCTCTCAACCTTTTTTGCTTTAGGGGGAGTTGGAAGCGCAGTGGCTTTAGTGCCCATTTTACACTTCTTGGGGCTTGAATTTAATTTTGCAAAAGCAGTCGGTCTTTTTGTAAACACTTCAACAACAATTACCGCTACAGTTATGAATATTAAAAGAAGAGTTTTAGATTTTCATTTTGTCCTTCCTTTAGCTCTTTCCTTAGCTATCTTTGCGCCGATTGGCGCATATTTTTCAAAATATATTCCCGAAATCTACGTAAAATATCTTTTCGTTATATTTTTGCTTTTTGCGGGAAGTATGCTTCTTTTTGGTAAAAGAGAGCAAAAATTTCATTATGCGAAACTTTGGATAATGGCAGCTTTGGGATCTATTGTGGGCGTTATAAGCGGTCTTTTGGGAATTGGCGGCGGAAGCCTTTTAATGCCTATCTTAATTTTGCTGGGATTTGACGCAAAGAAAGTGGCCATTTCTATGAGCTTTGTAATCCCATTTTCCACTCTTACCGCATTTTTGACATACGCAAGTTTTATAAAAATAGACTGGCTTTTGTTGGCCGATGCTACAATTGCCGCAATTTTAGGAGGATTTGCGGGAAATTATATAATGCATTTTCATCTAAATCAAAAACATATCAAAAAGATTATAGGAGCTTTGCTCTATCTAATTGCCATTAGAATGATTTTAAATCTAACTATACCTTCTCTTTTTTTAAAACCTTAGCTTCGGCGATATAGAAAGGATCTTGAAGCTGTATCGTATCGTTTACAAAAATATCTTTTAAAGGAGTGATTTTGCCGTTTTTTACGATTTGCACAAATCCCTCTTTTCCCCTTTTTGAGGGGTTATTGTTCTCAAAAGCCATTTTTAGAGAATAAATTTCCCTCTCTTTCAAAGAGAAAAAATTCTCCATAGCCCTTTGCAGAGAGGTTTTCATTTGCA
>JALVCR010000173.1 GCA_027009865.1 Campylobacterales bacterium | reverse complement strand
GCTTTTTTATAGGTTTTAACTTCGGGAAACTCTTTTGATAAACTCTCCTCGTCTATCCATTCAAGCAAGACGCCGTTTTTATCCCCCCTTCTTTTAAGCTCTAAAAGCCCCTCAAGCTCTTTTTCGCTTTGAGCTACCACAACCTTTTGGCACTCGTTTATTTCTAAAGAGTGCTCTTTGCAAAACTCTTTTAATCTTTTGTTTCCCTCTTTTGTAAATTTGGCTTTTAAAGAATCGCTCGTATAATAAAAACCGGCATGCAAAACTCCGCTGTTTCTTCCGCTTGAGTGCATACCGACCTCTTTTTCTTTCTCAATTAGCGCTATTTTTAAATCTTTGTATCTCTCTTTTAAAATTTTGGCTAAATTAAGCCCTATAATGCCTCCGCCGATAATCAAAACGTCATACATTCACACCCCTTAAAGGCTATTTTCCCAACAGTTTCTTTCTTATTTTGGGATTTGCAAGATTCTCTCCCCTTAGCATCTTAAGCCTCATTGTATCAAAATCTATATATCCTTTCTTTTTATGCTCATATGCTCCAAAACCGTATCTCATCGGAGTCTCGTCAGTTAGAGAATACCAAGCCCTCTTAGCGTCTATCCATCTGTGAGTATCGCCCGTATATGCCCATATCGTAACATCTTTTGGATCTAAATTATGATCTTCAAGCCATAAAATAACACATCCAGGATCATCGAAAATATAAGTTTTGCCGTTTTTTGTAATTACTTGCACTGAGTGAATGAGAGTATCAACTTCCATATGACACTGGGGACACTGAACCTGATGGAGTTTAAATTCTATCGGCTTTTTATCTTTGTTTCCTTCAAAAACAAGCTCTCTCTTTTCACATCCTGTAAAAAAAACCAAAAAAGATAAAATAATTAAAAAAAATCTCACAACCAAACCCCGTTTTTAATGTAATAAACAATAGGATATATCGTTATTAAAATCACATAAAAGGTATTAAAAATCAATGAAAGATTATACCAAATAGATATCCTTCTCTTTATAAAAATTTTTATAAAAGCGTTTGCCATACCAAAAAAGGTTCCGATAAAAAGAAAAATATATAAAAAATATCCCACATAATAGTAATCTTTTTGAAGCAGACAAAATGGACAGTGATGCGTTGGAAGTTCATAAACATAAGTTGAAAAGAAAGAGATTAAAGAGAGAATGGAGATAAACAAAAATGTAAAGTTAAAAAGAGCAAAAAAGAAATCTCTCTTTAAGAGATAAAAAAGCAAAATAAGAAAAAAGTTTGCATAAAAAGCCCCGACAACCAAGAAATGGGGAAGTTTCATTAAAGAAGATATAGAGGAGCTTTTGGCCGCGCTAAAAAGAGTCCCGCAGCAGCTTACTATTTTAGCAGGATTTATATTATAAAACATCAAAACTTCTAAGATAATTTCAATCAAAAATGGGAAAAATATAAAAATAAAGAGCCAGAATTTTATCTTCACAAAAGCATAATCCTCTCTTTTCATATCAAAATGGTGCAAAAGAAGCCAAAAACCAAAAAGATATAGATTAATAATTTTTAATATCAAAAGATAGAATCCGTAAACGGTGGCGTTTACCACTCCCGCCGCGCACATTGCTCCCGGAATGACGTTTGAGAGTTTATCAAGAGTGAAAATAAAAAACAAAAAGAGAGGAATCTTTAAAACAAAAATATATTTTATAATAGTAGCTACAAGATAGCTCTCTTTTTCCAAAGAGTATTGAAGAGGAGTGCTTTTTGTTATATCCCAACGCAAAACTATCCTAAAGCTTAAAATCAAAGCTATAAACGAAAAAAACAAAAATATAAAATCAAGTATCAAAATAGCCAGCACATCAGGAGTTAAAATCGTCAAATCAGCCGCCCTTTATTTATTTCGATAACTTTGGAAAATATCGGATTTTCAAAAAAGAGAGGATCGTGCGTAGAGATTATCAAAGTCTTTTTCTCATTTTTTATCTCTTCTACAAATTTTAAAAAATTTAAAGAGAGCTGCTCATCCAAATTTGCGGTAGGCTCGTCTGCCAAAACGATATCGGGATCATTTACCAAAGCCCTTGCAATAGCGCATCTTTGCTGCTCTCCTCCGGATAGATTTTTAACTTTTTGATCTTTTTTATGGATAATATTAAATTTTTCCATAACCTTTGTTGCTTTTTTATCTATCTCTTCTTTAGTTAAATCGCTTACCACAAGAGGGGTTATCACATTTTCATAAACGCTTAAATCTGAAATTAAGTTAAATTTTTGGAAAATAAATCCTATATGCTCCCTTCTAAACAAAGCGGCAAAATTATCGGGAAGTTTGGATACTCTTTTATTATCTACTATCACCTCTCCGAAAGTCGGTTTGCTTAGGGCCGCTATCAGGGATAAAATAGTGCTTTTTCCGCTTCCGCTTGGCCCCTTTAAAAGAACTATCTCACTATCTTCTATTTTAAAATTTATATCTTTTAAAGCCACTGTTTCATTTGGCATTTTAAAGTTAAAAATTTTAGTTACATTTTTAAACTCTATCATCTAATTACCTCGTCAGCTTCCAAAGTGGCGGCTCTCCATGATGGAATTATGCAAGCGGCTATATATATTGGAACTGTTGTGAAAAATATTAAAAAAAAAGTTTGAAAATCAAAAACAAAAGAAAGCTTGAAAGATGGTTTTAAAACAGAATAGCCCGTAAAAATATCTCTAATTAAAGGAGCATTTAGAAAATATACAAAAAATAGAGCCAAAATAACCCCTATTAGAAAAGATACGGCCGATATAATGAAAGCT
>JALVCR010000172.1 GCA_027009865.1 Campylobacterales bacterium | reverse complement strand
GATGTGATAAAGGTTTTTAGACCAAAATCTTAGATAACTAACTTTACGCATTCAAAGAAAATGTAAAGAAGGAAAAATATTAGTGAAAGAATTTTTGATTAAATTAGCCACAACAGGAGTAAAAGAAAAAGACCTTTTAAAAAAAGATAGAGAGCTAATAAGAGAGCTCTCTTTAATTAAAGCTGTTAAGAAGAAAAAAGATATATACAGGCTCTCTTCTAAATTTAGAGCCGGGATTATAGATGTGGCAAAAAACGGAACCGGTTATTTAGAGCTTTTGCACGGCAAAGCCAAAAAGGATCTTTTAATAGAAAGAAGAGATCTAAACGGCGCTACAAAAGGGGATTTGGTAATAGCAAAGAGAGTTTTTGCCAAAGGCTCCCGCCCGAAAGCTAAAGTTATCTATATAGTCGAGAAAAAATTTCTTACAACAATCGTTTATACCGACGAAAAGAACGGAAGAGTTGTTGGAATAAACATAAAAACAGAAATGGCAGTAGATATAGCCGCATCTTCAAAATCTTTAAAAAAACTTCCTTTGGGAACAGTTTTGAAGCTTGACAGCCAGACAAACGCCGTTTTGGAAGTTTTGGGAGTATTGGACGATCCAAAAATAGATGAAAAAATATCCTTAGCGCTTTATAATAAAAAAGAGGAGTTTTCTAAAGAGGCGGAAGCTGAAGCTAAAAGCCACGGAGATTTTGTAGATAAATCGATGTATCCTGAGAGAATTGATTTGACAAATCTTCCTTTTTGCACGATAGATCCGCCGACTGCAAAAGATTTTGACGATGCAATCTATTTTGATGAGAAAAATTTCACTCTCTATGTAGCCATAGCGGATGTAAGCGAATATGTATTTTCTATGGGAGCGATAGACAAGGAGGCAAAAGAGAGAGGATTTTCTATCTATTTTCCCCACAAAGCAATCCCTATGCTTCCAAGAGCTCTTAGCGAAAATATATGCTCTCTAAAACCAAATGAAGACAGATTAACTTTCACTTTCAAAATAACGCTTGATAAAGAGAGTTTAGAACCTGTTAAAGAGGAGCTTTTAGAGAGTATCATTCATTCAAAAAGAAGATTTACATATGACGAGATAGATAAATATTTGCAAAATCCAAAAACAGCTTCAAAAGATGACCAAAAGATACTCTCTTATATTCTCCCCCTATATGAAGTTACCAAAAAGCTTAGAGAAAAGAGATTAAAAAAGGGATTTGATTTTGAAAACAGCGAAATTAGAATGGAGCTTGACGAAAATCAAAATCTAATAAAAACTACAATCGAAAAGGAGACTCCATCTCACGCGCTGATAGAAGACTGTATGCTTCTTGCCAATAAAGCGGCCGCTAAATATTTTAAGCAGGGAATTTTTAGAACCCACGAAAAACCGGATCTTGATAAAATACAAGAGCTTTTGGATGATCTTGCGGTTATTGGAATATTTGCAGAATTTACAAGCGATATACATCAGCTAATAGTCAATATCCAAAAAAAGGCAAAAGATTTAAATTTAGAGGAGCATGTCGGAAAACTTCTAATAAGAGCCCAAAAACAGGCCAAATATACTTTTGAGAATATAGGCCATTTTGGTTTGGGATTTGACAAATATACCCATTTTACCTCTCCGATTAGAAGATACAGCGATTTAACTCTTCACAGACTCCTTAAAGCTATCATAAGGAAAGATAAAAAAAGAGAAAATTTTATCCTTGAAAATTTAGAGCCGCTTACTGTGAAAATAAGCGAGCTTGAGAGAGAAAGCGCAAAAGTTGAGTGGGATTTTATGGATAGAAAATATGCCAGATGGGCAAAAGCAAAAGAGGGAGAGATTTTTGAAGCTATTATAGTAGATCCGCAAAAAAATCCGATAGCCATTTTGGAAGATGAGAATATAAAGGGATGCAGGATATTTTTATTAGATGAGGACGTGGAGCTTTTTCAAAAAGTAAAAGTAAAAATAGTCATTTCAAATATAGCAAGTGCTAAAATATTTGCAAAAATAGTAGAGAGAGTGGATGTATAAAAAAGATTTGGATCTCTTAATTGAAAAAAGAGAGCTTCCAAAATCGATTATGCTTTACGGGGAGTGTGAATATTTTATCGATTTATATGGAAAAAAATTAGCCTCTATTTTTGGAGGAGAGGATGAGAGACTTAGTTTCTATTTTGACGAATATGATTTTAAAAGCGCAAAAAATTTTATATCTCAATCCTCTCTTTTTGGAGAAAATAATGTTTTAATCATAAAAACAGATAAAAAGCTTCCAAAAAAAGAGATAGACACTCTTATTAAAATATGCAATAAAACCCCAAACAGTTTTTTTATTCTGCAGTTTCACGCAGACGATTTTAAAGCAAAAGAGGTGGCTAAATCTTTTGTAAAAAAGCAAAACGCCCAAAGCGTGAGATTTTTCAAACCCTATCCCAAAGAGGCTATAGATTTGTTGGAGATTAAAGCAAAAGAGCTTAAAATAGATATAGAGCGGTATGCGATTGAGCATCTCTATTTCCTTCAAAACGAAGATATAGCCCTATCTCAAAGAGAGCTTGAAAAACTTGCGCTTATAGATGGAAAAATAGGAGCAAAAGATATAGACCGAGTCGTTTACGGCCTTGGAAGCGTAAGCATAGAGGATTTAATAGAGAAAATTATGAATAAAGAGGATATAAAAGAGGCTTTACATCATATTTTAGAAGAAGGGGCAAATGATGAAATATCGATAATAAACGCCTTGGAAAACTATATAACTCAGCTTTTTATGTTTCATATCTATATAAAAATAAATGGAAGAATAGATCCAAAAGAGATTACGGGATTTAATATGCCCCAATTCATAGCCCAAAAGAAAGCAAGGCTTAGCATTAAAATCCCGCTTGAGAAATATAAAATTTTGCTTGATCATCTATTGGATACAGAACTTAAGTTAAAAAAATATGCAAACTTGGATAAAAAATCGCTTCTAATAAGCTCTTTAATAAAAATTCAAACATTTTTATAGTATAATCGCCGCGCTAAATGCAAATCCTTGCTCTTTTTTTTTAAAAAGGGCTAAAAATCCATAAGGAGAAAGAATATATGAGACATTACGAACTGCTTATTATTTTAAAGCCCACTTTAACCGAAGAAGAGGTTAAAGCAAAAGTTGATTTTGTAAAAGAGGTTTTGGAAAAAAACCAAGCGCAAATCGCTTCCTTGCAAGATCTTGGAATGAGAAAACTCGGATATGAGATAGACAAACACCAAAGAGGACACTATTTTGTATTTTACTACAAAGCGCCTCCAAGCTCTATTGCTGAAATAGAGAGAATTATGAGAATAACCGAGGAGATTTTAAGATTTTTGACGGTAAAATATGAGAATAAAAAAGAGATAAAACAGTGGGAAATTCTCTCCACAAAAGGAAAAATAGAGCCTCAAAAACCTGAAAAGATAGAACAAAAAGAGGAAAAAGAGACTCAAACAGAAGGCGAAAAAGCCCAAGGATAATTTATGTTTAATAAAGTGATTTTGGTTGGCAATCTTACAAGAGATATAGAATTAAGGTATCTTCCAAGTGGAACGGCTATCGGAAGCACAGCAATTGCTACAAACCGAAGATTTAAAAATCAGATGGGAGAGCAAAGAGACGAGGTGTGCTTTATAGATATCACCTTTTTTGGCCGAACAGCCGAAATTGCCAACCAATACCTAAAAAAAGGTTCCAAAGTTTTAGTGGAAGGAAGATTGAAATTTGAGCAGTGGACTGATCAAACAGGACAGAGAAGAAGCAAACATTCAGTTACGGTAGAGACGCTTCAAATGCTTGATGCAAGAGGTCAGGTAAATGAGGGAGAAATCCCAACACCAGGAGGCTATCAGCAACCGCAGGTTAGAAGCTCTTATCAGCAGCCTATGACTTCTAAACCTCAAAACGAGCAAAACGAGCCTAACATACCGGAAATTGATATAGACGATAACGAAATACCTTTTTAGAAAAAAAACAGGAGAGAAGATAAAATGTCAAATAAAAGAAGATATACTAAAAAATATTGCAAATATTGCGAAGCTAAAATTACAATGATAGATTATAAGGATCTCTCTTTATTAAAGCACACGCTATCTGAGAGATACAAAATTATGCCAAGAAGACTTACTGGAAATTGCAAAAAGCATCAAGAGATGGTGGAGAAAGCTATCAAAAGAGCAAGACAGGCTGCTTTCATTCCTTATATCGTAGATAGAAAAAAAGTAATAGATAATCCTTTCAAAGCTTTAGAGGAGTAAAAAAGCAGGTTTAAACCTGCTTTTTTGTTACTTTTCTTCACACTTTAAACTTTAAAATCTTTACAAATAAGCTTCCTTTAGAAAAACTTTTTCTTATAAAAAATATTTCTCTTCTTTATAATCCCTTTTTGAAACATAGCCTCTTTTATTGTAAAATTTAGTTAGATAATACAAAGGCTAAATTATGGATCTTTTGGAATTTACGGAAAAATTTATCAAAAAAAGCGACATATACGTTCCGGCCGCAATACTTTTTTTAATTCACAATAATGCAAGGGCTTCTATCAACCAGATAGCCAAACTGATATATATTTTTGAGCATAAAAAGAGCGTAAAAGAGTATGAAGAGATAGTAAAAAAGATGGTTCAAAAAATTTTGGTCGAATATGAAATAATAGAAGTTAGAAGATACGGTTTTAAGCTGAAAAAATGGCCGATAGAGAAGGAAAAATTTGAAAAAATAAGGAAAATATGCATGTATTCTCTAAACGGATTTTTTATGCCCGTAACCAAATCCGATGAAATTTAGAGTAATTTTTAATACTTCTAAAGTTCTTTTTATCATTTTTTACCACTATACTGTGTAATTTTTCACCCTTATACTATATAAATTTATAAATTACAAATGAAATCTTAACTATTTTAGTGTTTTTAATCCCTTGCAGGAAAATAGATTAAAAGAGTGTTTAAAACTATTTTTGATAAAATCGCCACAAAAAGTAAAGGCGAGAGAATGGGACAGACAATAACCGAAAAAATTTTCAGCGCACATATAGGAAGAGAGGTAAAGGCCGGAGAGATTATCGAATGTGAAATAGATATGATTATAGGAAACGATATCACAACTCCGATTTCAATAAAAGCTTTTAGGGAAAGCGGAGCCAAAAGGCTTGCAAAACCGGATAATTTCTCCATAGTTATGGACCACTTCATTCCTCCAAAAGATATAGCCAGCGCAAATCAGGCAAAAATAAGCAGAGAGTTTGCTTATGAACACGATTTAAAACACTTTTTCGATGAAAAGGATATGGGAATAGAACACGCTCTTTTACCCGAAAAGGGATTGGTAGTTCCAGGAGACGTGATTATAGGAGCGGATTCTCACACCTGCACTCACGGGGCTTTGGGAGCATTTTCTACAGGAATGGGCTCTACTGACCTTGCGTATGCTATGATTACCGGGAAAAACTGGTTTAAAGTTCCAGAATCTATAAAAGTAATCTTTAAGGGCAAACCAAAAGAGTTTGTTTACGGCAAAGATTTGATTTTGGAGCTTATTAGAAGAATAGGAGTGGACGGAGCGCTTTATAAAGCTTTGGAATTTACCGGCGATACGATAGAGCATCTCTCTATGGATGACAGATTCAGTCTTTGCAATATGGCAATAGAAGCGGGAGCCAAAAACGGAATAATAGCAGCTGACGATATAACAAAAAAATTCTTAGAAGATAAAAATTTAGCAAGAGAACCTAAATATTACTACTCCGATGAAGATGCAAAATATGTTCAGATTATAGAGATAGACGTAAATTCGCTTGAGCCTATAGTAGCCTATCCGCATCTTCCTTCAAACGGCATCCCAATCTCAGAAGCTGTTATGGATGAGATAGAGGTAGATCAGGTATTTATAGGAAGCTGCACAAACGGAAGATTGGAGGATTTAAGAATTGCCGCTTCCATTTTAAAAGGCAAAAGAGTGGCTAAAAAAACCAGAATGATAATTACGCCCGCTACCCAAAATATTCTAAAACAGGCCGAAAAAGAGGGGCTTATAGATATCTTTATAGATGCCGGAGCGGTTGTCAGCAATCCTACATGCGGAGCCTGTCTTGGTGGATATATGGGAATTTTGGGAGACGGGGAGAGATGTATCTCCACTACAAATAGAAACTTTATAGGAAGAATGGGAGCAAGAACAAGCGAAGTCTATTTGGCAAACAGCGCCGTAGCGGCCGCAAGCGCTATTACCGGGAAAATAACCGACCCAAGAGATATTTGATGATAGATATTCCCTGCGTTATCTTTGCGGGAGGGGAGAGCAAGAGAATGAAAAAGGATAAAGCTCTTCTCCCCTTTAAAAGCCGCCCATCTCTTACCCTCTATCAATATGAAAAATTTTCAAAAAATTTCAAAAAAGTATATATAAGCTGTAAAACAAAAGATAAATTTAACTTCAAAGCAAATTTCATAGAGGATATAAAAGAAGATATTTACTCCCCTTTAGCGGCGATATATTCTGTTTTTTTGAAACTAAAAAGCAGCTTTTTTGCAATAAGCGTGGATACGCCTTTTTTTGAGATGAAAGATTTTTACAAACTCTACTCTCATATAGATGAAAATTATGAGATAATAGCGGCAAAGACATCAAAAATACATCCCCTTTGCGCAATATACAAAATAGAAGTTTTTCCAAAAATAGAGGAAGCTTTAAAAAAAGGGGAGCATAAACTTCAAACTCTTTTAAAAAGCTCAAAAACTTTATATGTAGATTTTCAAGATGAGAATACTTTCTTGAATCTAAACTATCCAAAAGATTACGAATTTGCAAAAAGGATTTCAGATGGTCAGACACATAGTTTTCTTTAAACTTCCTCAAAATTCCAAAGAAAAAATAGAGGAGCTTAAAAATATGCTTTTATCTATGAAGGGAGAGATAGATGTTTTAAAATCGATAGAAGTGGGAGTTAATTTCTCCAATTCTCCAAGAGCTTTTGATTTAGCTTTAATTACTGAGTTTGAGAACAGAGAGGATCTAAAAACATACTCAACTCATCCAAAACATCTCCCAATCGTAGATTTCATAAAACAAAGCAATATTGAGACAAAGGTGGTAGATTACGAGATGTAGAGGTTATGATATAATCTCTTTATGAAAAACAGAATTTTACTTTTAGAAGACGATATCGATCTAAATGAGACTATAAGCGAATATCTTGAAGATAACGGCTTTGAGGTTGTAAGCGTTTACGACGGAGAAGAGGCGCTTGAGAAAATTTACGAAAGCTCTTACGATATTTTGCTATTAGATGTCAAAGTTCCAAAAATTGACGGTTTTAACCTTCTAAAAGAGATAAGAAAGGCCGGAAATGAGACTCCGGCTATCTATATCACATCTTTAGATTCCATAGACGATTTATCTATCGGATATGAGAGCGGATGTGATGATTATATAAGAAAACCTTTTGAGTTAAAAGAGCTTTTAATAAGAATACAATCTATTATAAAAAGAAATTTTACTCTAAGCCACTCCTCGAAAGTAACGATAGATAAGGATAAAAACATATACTTTGATCTTGATGCCAATACTCTTTATAAAGGCGAAAAAAGTTTTATTTTAAACCAGAAAGAGACAAGACTTTTAAAATATTTCCTAAAACATAAAAATAAAGTCCTCTCTCACGAAAAAATCTTTAATGCCATTTGGGATTACGATGAGAGCCCAAGCGAGTCCTCTCTTAGGACATATATAAAAAATCTTAGAAAGATAATAGGTAAAGATAAAATTGTCAGCATTAAGAAAGTGGGATATAAATTTACTTCAGACTGAAAAGAAAACTCTCTTTAGTTTCCTTTTCCTATACGCATTTTTAATATCTTTAATAGCAATCTTTGTCGGAATGCTGTATTACAATTTCGAAAAAGATTTGATGCTGCAAAAAAAGAGGATAGAGCTGCAAAAATATGCAAATGATTTAATAAAAAGATTAAAATATCTCCATTACAACTTCGATAAAGACCAGACCTACCCAAGAGACAAGAGATTTAAATCCGCAATCTATGACAGCGACGAGGTTTGCATCTTCTCTCTTTTGGATTCCAAAAAGATAGATTTAAATAAAATAATCTACAAAAAAGAGAATAAAATCATCTATATAAAATTACCGGAAGCATACTATCTTGGAGCCATGTATGTAGTCGTTGAGATAGAGGATGATGAGGCATGGCTAAAAAAGGTTTACGGAAATTTAATTTTTTACGGCTCTTTCTTTCTTGCTTTGGTCTTAACGATAGGATATTTTCTATTAAATCTATTTCTAAAACCTATGAAAGATACCATATATCTGCTTGATAGGTTTATAAAAGATACAACTCACGAACTAAACACACCGGTAAGCACTATTTTGGCAAATATAGAGACAATCAGAAAAGATGATTTGGATAAGAAACTTTTCAATAAAATAAGAAGAATAGAAGTTGCGGCAAAAACCATATCCAATCTATATCAGGATTTAACATATCTCATTTTACATAATAAAATCATTTCAAAAGAGGAAAATGTAAATATCTCCAAACTGCTAAATGAAAGAGTGGAATACTTTAAAATAATAGCTTTCTCAAAAAGAGTCGTTTTCAAAACCGATATCAAAGAAAACGTATATCTTTTTATAGACAGAAAGAGATTTTCAAGGCTCATAGACAATCTTTTATCCAATGCGATAAAATATAATAAAATAGGAGGAGAGATTATAATAACTTTAAGAGATAAATATTTAAGCATAAAAGATACGGGAATTGGAATAGAGAGTGAGAAAATAAAAGAGATGTTTGAAAGATATAAAAGATTTGATAAAAGCGTCGGAGGATTTGGAATAGGACTTAGCATAGTCTCTATGATAGCAAAAGAGTATGATCTTGATATAGAGATAAAATCAAAAGTTAATGAAGGAACCGAGGTTATCGTTTCATGGAAAAAATAGCTCTGTTTCTTTTGCTCTCAATTTCTCTATTTGCCAAAAATCTGGATAAAAACGCCACAAATATATATGAGCGAAACTGCGTCCCTTGCCATAAAAAGTTTCCAATTTCGCTTGAGAAGCTCTTTTTTAGATATCTTCTAAAATACAGCAGTGAAAAATCGGTAAAACAGGCTCTAATAGATTACCTAAAAGATCCAAACTACTACACTACCGTAATAACGGAAAGCAATCTGATAGATAAATATGGACTTAAACAAAAAACAAAACTTACTGATAAAGAATTAAAAGAGGCGATAGATATATATTGGGAAAAATATAAAGTTATAGGAAAATTAAAATAAATCCACAATTTTTTCACTTTTATTTTTTATAATTTTCATGTATCAACAAAAAAGGAGAAGAGATGAAAAAATTGATAAGCTCAATCGCAGTAGCTGCCCTTCTTGCGGGAGTTATGAGCTCTCAAGCTATGGCCGATCCTGCAAAAGGACAAAAGATATATCTTAAAAAGCTTAAAAAAGCTTGCGGATTTAACGGAGCTAAAATGTCCGCTATGCACACTCAAGATGAGTGGGAAGAGATTAAAGAGAGCGGAAAGCTTGAAGATGAAATTATAAAATTGTGCCCTAAGGTTAAAAAAGGTTACCTAAAAGAGAAATGGCTTAATGATTTGTATGATTTCTTTTATAAATATGCAAGCGACAGCGGTAACGTTCCTTCTTGCTAATTAAAAATAAATTCTAAAATAAGGAGAAAAAAAATGAAAAAATTATCAATAGCTTTACTATTTGCAGCAGCTTCAACCTTACTTGCAGCTGACGGAGCAGCTCTTTATAAAAAATGTGCAGGATGCCACGGACCAAAAGGAGAGAAAAAAGCTCTTGGAAAATCTGAAGTTATCCAAGGATGGGATGTAGCTAAAACTGAGGAGGCTTTGAAAGGTTATAAAGCTGGAACAAGAAACGTTCACGGAATGGGCGGCCTTATGAAAGGTCAAGTAGCTTCTATGAGCGATGCCGATATAAAAGCAGTAGCAGAGTATATTCACGGATTGAAATAATTTCCGTGCCTCTTAGCCAAACGCCTAATACTCACCGCTCCTTTAAAACCTGCCTTTAAGGCTAAGGGGCACCGTTTCGACACCCGTAATCTATCCTCCTTCAAAAAGCCGGCTTAAGTCGGCTTTCACTCCATATCAATTAATAACTCTCTCCCATTCAAAGCTTTTAATATTTTTCTCTTTGCTGTCAAAATTTATGCCAATTAAGTAGATATCTTTATTTTCATTAAAATACTTTTTATAATATTTTTTCTCTTTT
>JALVCR010000171.1 GCA_027009865.1 Campylobacterales bacterium | reverse complement strand
AATAAAAAGCCTTCAAAATCTAAAAGAGAAACAAAAATACCCTTTTTTATACTTTTTTGGTTTTGGAAACGGAATACTTTTTAAATTGATATTTGAAACTTTTATATCTTTAAAAAGAGTAACAATTTTTGAACCGGAAATAGAAATTATATATATCGTTTTAAATTTAGTTGATTTACATGAGTATATAAAAGAGCAAAAACTTCAAATTATTTTATTAGAAGATCTAACTTTCGCAAAAGCTGTCGATATTTTCGTAAAACAGGACGCATCTTTATATTCAAGATTATATGAAATGGAAATAACAACTCCCTATTACGAAAGGAATTTTAAACAAAAGATATTAAATACAAACTCCCTTATAACAAGGGCTATAGAGCATTTAATCTTCTCGGTAGGAAACGATGCAATAGATTCACTAATAGGCTTGGAGCATCATATTTTAAATTTTGAGAAGATGATTAAAACGCCCCCTTTTAAAAAATTTATCAAAAAAGCCAAAAATTCTTCAATAGCTGTGTTGGTATCCACAGGGCCGTCTCTTACAAAACAGCTTCAAAAGTTAAAAGAGATTCAAAACAACGTAACGATTTTATCGGTAGACGCCAGCTTTCCGATTCTATATAAACATGGAATAAAACCGGATTTCGTTTTCTCTTTAGAAAGAGTCAAAGAGACAGCCGGATTTTATGAAAATCTTCCAAAAGAGGCGTTTGAAGGGGTAAATTTTATTATAACTTCAATAGCCCATGAAAAACTTTTGAAAAATATCAAAGGCGGAGAGCTTCATATCAATATGAGACCGTTTGGCTATCTTTTCTATTTTGAAAACGACCCATGGGGATATCTTGGAAGGGGAATGAGCGCTGCAAATATGGCTTTTGAGTTTGCATACTATGCCGGATACAAAAAGATTGTTTTAATAGGACAGGATTTAGCCTTTGCAAAAGACGGCTCTACCCATGCAAAGGAACATACAAGAGGCGTTCATGATGTGAAAAAAAATATACAGAAAGTAAAATTGAAAGCTTACGGAGGAGAGGGAGAAGTTTTAAGCACTCCAATCTGGAAAGCCTTTTTGAACTTTTTTGAAGATGATATAAACCAATCTAAAAAAGAGATGACCACCTACAACGCCACAGAAGGAGGAGCAAGAATAGAGGGAGCTATAGAAATTCCTTTTAAAGAGTTTATAGAAAAATTTGTAGATAAATCATTAATAAAAAAGAGCATTCCCGTATTACAACCCTCTGAAAAATTGGCAAAAAAACATAGAGAAAAATTTTATGAAAAACTCTCCAAAATGTATGAAAAGATAGAAAAAGCAAAAAAGGAGTGTGAAGAGACTTTTTTGCATCTTGTAAAATTTCTCGAAGAGATTGAAGAGCTTAACCGTAAAAACAGACTTGAAGATATAGATTTTAAAAGGGCTCTTGAAATTTTGGATGAAATAGACAAAATAAAAAACTACTTTGAAGAAAAAGATTTTTTCTCCACCGTTTTTGAATTTATCAGATCATATATCATAAGCCAAGAGCTTGAAATTGCAAAAATTCAAGTTAAAAACATCAAAACCGATATAGATCAAAAGGCGCAAATTTTAGAGTGGCTTTATGCTCATAAGCCTTGGCTATTCTTTTTAGCCGGCGGATTAGATGCAATTTTGACAGTAATTAAAAGATCGGCTAAAGAGAAAATAAAACTAAAAAACAGGAAACTGGCTGAAAGCATAAATTAAAATTAGAAAAATATCCACAAAAGGGGGAATATCAATGTAGAAAAAATTTTAAAAAAGGAGAAACAATGAACAATACTTGACAGTATCGAATTTTTTATATGGGTACTTTTCCTAAAAAAGTTAAAGGATCATACACGGTTAAAAAAAGCAGATTTCATATAAGCGATATTATGCCTACTTCTACAAATAAAAAGAGAATTAAACCCGATATCTCAGATTAAGTTGTGGTTAGGACAAATTACAATAATTCACAATCATACAGTTTAAATTTATTATCTACACTTATAATTTTATAATCATTAATAATAGCTTGAGAAATTATCATTCTATCAAAAGGATCGCGGTGATACATTGGCAATTTTCCTAACATTATGGCACTTCTTGCATCAAAATCCAGAATATCTATACCCATCTCCTCTAAAATTTCCAAAATATCAGCTTCAAACTTTAAGCTGCCTATTGATCTTTTTATCATTATTTCTGCTATACTCATTGAGCTTAAATAAATATTATTATCCAAATCTTCAAGATACCGCATATGTTTTTTACTAACTTTTTTAACATCTCCAGCTAACCATAAAAAGATATGAGTATCAATAATTATATTCATATTTTACTTTCATAAAACATTTTATTTATCTCTTCATTTTCATCGTCAAAATTCTCAGCTATCTTAATTTTACCCTCTAACTGACCAAATTTTCTTGGTTTTCTCTCTTCTGTATAAGGTATTAATATTGCTATCTTTTTATGCTTTTTGCCAAATTCTATAATAAACTTTTCTCCCTCTTTTTGAACTTTTTCCAAAATAGCCGATAAATTAGCTTTAAATTCTCCAACTTGTATAGATTGCATAATACAGCCTTTTTATTCCATTATAAGCTCTTCTTGACAAGTTGTCAAGACATATCGTTTTTAAATATTCAATATAAAAGCAAGGAAATAAAATTTAGGCAATGAAAAAAAGCATAGAAAACTATCTTTTTTCTATGCCTATCTCTTTCATGCAAGAATTTAAATCCTCTATTCCTTTGCTATTTTCTATACAATTTTGCATTTTTATCATCTCTTCTTTGCTCTTTGCTATACTCTCAACAGTCTCTTTTTTTATTTTATCATTCCATTCAAAATCTTTATAATCTTCCCCTTTTAAAATCTCCTTTGACATTCCGGGCATAAATTTAGAGCTCTCATCAATCATCATTTGAGAACATTTTAATGCCTCATCTTTATTTTTTGCATTTGAAAAACACTTTTGAGCTCTATCCATCATAGGTATAATCGATTTATACATTAAACTCATTTGAGGTTTCAAAATATTATACATATCCTCACCACTCATTTGCATTTTGGGATTTTGAGCGGCAGAGAGCGAAACTATCAAACCAAAGAAGATAATACTTTTTTTAAACATTGGATTTCCTTAAAAAAGAGTTTCAAAGTAGATCGGACAATTTTTCAAAATTTAAAGAAGAAGCGAAGCTTAAAGCTTCGCTTTGTAGAATTAGAGTCTTGCTTCATATCTTCGAAGCATATAGAGTCTTTTTAACATCTTCTTTCGAGCGTTTATTTTCTGTTTTTTACGCTTTTCGGTCATAGGCTCATAGAATCTTCTTGCTCTCGCTTCCGTAACTATTAGATTTCTATCAACCTGCTTTTTAAACTTTCTATACGCTTCTTCGAAAGACTCGTTCGGGTGTACAAGAATACCCGGCACTACAATCACCACCTTTCGGATTAAAATTTGAAAAGTTTATTGTAGCGTAATTTTCTTTTTTAAAAAATTAAATCGAACTTCTTTTTATTATTTCAAAATCTTCTCCGTTTTCACCTTTTTGCTTTAAATATATCAATTTAACTTCCTCTCCTCTATCAGGATAGTAGGTAATATTTTTTGGCGGAGTAATAAGCTTAAAAATAACCTCGTTAAAATCTGTCCAAGGAGAGTGCACCACAACTCTCGCTTTTAAAATAAGTTTTTGAAGATTTAAAAGCTCTTTTTCTTTTTTAACTAAAAGCTCCCTATTCTCTTTTATCTGCCTTTGAATATCTTCATAGCTTTTTTTCAGTTTCTCAAATTTTTCTACTTTATCTACAAAGCTTGCCGGAGCTTTTCTCTTTAAGGCCTCATACTCTAAAATTTTCTTTTTAATAGATTCTATCGTATCTCTGTTTTTATCTATTAAAGCCTGTTTTTGAAGCCCTTTTTGCGGTAAAATTTTCAAACTGTTTTTAATTTTTTCTATCTCTTTTTTTATTTCATCTCTTCTCTTTACAAAATCTCTCTCAACCGTTGGATCTATAACAAACTTATTATCGCTTCCCTTAAGCTCTTTTATCTCTATAAGTCTTGAAGCAAACAGTTTGGAATTTGACATAAGCTGTTTTATTATTATCTTTTTTGCTTTGATATTTCCTCCGACAGCTTGGGATATCTTAACAATATCGGCTTCAACATACCCTCCTTCCAATCTGTTTATCAAAACCTCTTTTGCCTCTATTTTTCCTCTATGGACATTTATTTTCGCTTTATCGGTAAAAATTTTTGAGCTTTGATGTGTTTGACCTCCGATTACTATATCGTTTGCTTTAAGGACTGCTCCATTTCCAACATTTCCCTGTATATTTATTTGAGAAGATTCTATTTGCATTCCCGGTCCGACCGCATCGTTATAAATACTTTTATCTTTGATATGAATTTTCACATCTTTATCGACTCCCGCTTCAATTGAGCCGGTAGATTTCAAAGTAACCGCGCTAACCTCCATCTCATCGCCTATATCGTAAACTCCCCCTTTTATCCTATTTACATAACCGTTTTTATTAGCTATATATAAAATTTTATCCTCATTCTCTTTTACAATGATATTTTTTGAAACTTGAATAAATCCTTTGTATCTCTCTACGGGCTCTTTTACTTTTATAAATTTTCCTCTGCAATTTCTTCCATTTTTTCCTTTTTTTGCTTTAATATACTCTATAATCACCTCGCCCTTTTCTACCGGAAGGATTATTCCCTTTTTGCTGTGGTCTATTTTGCCGTTTTCATCTTCTTTTTTAAATTTATTTTTAAAATGCAAAATAATCCTGTCATCTACGCTTCTCTCAGGCTCAAAGGCCATGCAAGCTACAAAGGTATGTTCCTCTTTTAACATTTTATCTACTTTGATTTTATAGACAATCTTTTTAATTTCCCTGCTTAAACTCTCATCAAAAAGCCCTACCATAATTCCGACTCTTGCTTTTTTCTTGTTTATCTCGTTTAAAAAATCCTCTTCAAGCTTGGAATAGTAGTGCACCTCTTCGCTTTTTTCCACTTTAACTACTACTTTGGTTATTAACTTATTTGTAGAAATATTAACTTTTAAGGGAAAAGAGCTATACTCCTCTTCTTTTTTATATATTTCAATCTTATAAATCTGCTTTAAAATAAGAGATGGATTTAAAAAAAACTCCTCTTTATTTAAATTTATTAAATCTTTTTTATTAAGCTCAATCCAGTCGGTAGAACTTTTGCTCTCATCCTTATAAAATGTTTTATATTCAAGGAATCTAAAATCAAGCAAAGAGGGATCTATTTTTTGTAAACGGGCTACATCTTTGATAGAAGAAGCAATATTTTCAGTCTCTAAAGTTACGTTTTTAAAATCTATATCCTCTTTAACGATTACATTGCTACCTTCTATCTCTTTTTTTAAAAATCTATCAAAAAATCCCAAATTCTATTCCTTGCCGATTGGATTACTAAAACAATAGCTAAAATTAATATCGTAATAAATGAAGTTTTTTTTAGAAGATGAGATTAAGGCGGAAAAATCCGCCTTAAGAGAAATTAGAAGTTGTAAGTAAAATAAGCTTGAAGAGTATTGTAGGAATCTCCGTTATTTTGATCATCTGCGTCAGTGTAGATGTAAGCTAAAGTTACATCAAGAGGTCCGTAAGATTTGGAAGCTGCCAAAGCAACTTCAGTCATATCAACATTGCTGTTGTCATTTGAAGTATTTGTATAGTAAAGACCAAAATCTCCTATATTTTGAGCGTTATACTCCAAAGTTACGTTATACGCATCTGTTCCGGCAGCGCCTACATAACCAAAATTCCACCAAGCCTCAGTATATAGTTTTGACTGAGCTCCTACAGTTCCAGTAGCAGTGTTTGCTACATTTACATAACCATCTTCATCTGCGCTTGAATAGGCAATACTTGCTTTTAAGCCGTTTTGAAAGTCATATCCAAGTTTAAGCGCCCAAGCTTTAGAATCATCTACATTAAAATCATCATCCGGAGAGATGTTTGCATATTGAGCTCCAAATGTAAGTCCAGGAACCGCTTGAACGTCTAAATCTCCTTGAAGCCAATAAGCTTGAGCCAAATCAACTACATCATAATACCAAGCTTGAAAAACAAGTCCGGGAATCGCTTTTGTAACAATCCCAGCCGCATAAGCTCCCGAAGCTCTATTAGTATTTAAAACATCATCTATAGCAGATCCGTAAGTTCTAAAAGGATCCTCACCGCCAGCAGCAGCTTGAACTACAGAAAATCCAGAAGCTCCGTTTCCTCTTCCTACCCATGCGCCCACAAGTGTGGTATCTTGAATATCTTGATTTAAGATAACGGCTGCATCAAAAGTATTTTCGGCAATATTCCAAGTCTCAGTAAATGCAAGAGGAGTATCCAATGTTTGTCTACCCACTTTAAGAGTTGTATTACCGAAAGTTTTAACTAAATATGCCTCTTTAAGCCACCATTGAGTATCTAAAGGATCGCTTCCGTTTGCATGATTGTCAAATCCAGCCCAAATAGCGCTTACAAGATTGTTCTCAAGTCCCAAAGTGCTAAGACCTGTAATAGAAGCTCCTAATTTAACGCCTCCTGCTAAATCAGCGCTTACGCCAAGATCAGCGGCAGCCTGTCCCATTGCCCCTTTTTTATCGAGAAGATCATTTGGATCCATATCATTAGTGCTGTAAAAAAGTTTAGCATCCCCGCTAAATTTTACATTAGTTACATCAGCGCTTGCACCAATAGCCAATAAAGTAGCTAATGCTAAACTAAGTTTAACGGCTTTCATCATCCTACTCCTTAATAAATTTTGTAACCAAAAGGTAACAAAAAGATTATACAAGAATGAGTCTTTGCCAATTCTTAAAAATTAGTTTAAAATTCAACATATAAATTGCTATAATTTGATACACATTATATGTATAATAAATTATACTTATTAAAAATTTCACTTTTTTAGATAAAATTGGAAGAACAATTTCATTAAGGAAAAGCCTATGCAAAATTTAAAAAAGAAAGCGCCGTTATATATTTTGATAGCTTTTTTGATAGCGGCTATAGCTTATATTTTTATAGCCCCTATCTATATAGTAAAAAATATAGAAGCCGATAGCAAAAAACCAAAAAGCGAGAGGGAATACTCAAGACACTGACTATTTCTCTTTCTCTCCCTCTTCATTATGTTTATGAGAAATGCTCGGTCCAAAAACCTTCTTTATAACTGTTCTAAGACCTTTTTCATTTTCTTCATATTCCCTTTCAGCTTCTTGTAAAGCCATCTCCCACGCAGAAGAGAATCCCGGAGCTTTTAGCATCATCTTTCTCAAAGCCGAATCATAAACATTTAATAATCTAAGCTCGCTTCTTCCAGGTTTCTGTCCCAGAGTCTTAACGGTAATTCTTAAATTTTCATTCTCTCTTTTTAACTTCTCCATCTCTTGCATTAAGGCTTTGCTTCCCTCTTGAGTAATTTGCATCTGCCTGTTTAAATGCCCCTTATACTCCTCTATCTCCTTTTTACATTTTCTCATAGCAAAAAAATGCTTTATATAAAAGAGTATCCATCCTACAGCAACACCAATTATTACAGATAAAATATCAAAATTGAAATTCCCCATTTTCAAGCCTTATATATTTTTTTAAACAAAGGAAAATTATAACGACTACTCTCAAAAATAGTGCTTAAATTTTTAGCTTTATGTTATTATTGATTTTATGAAAAAAAGTGTAATTTTACTTTTGATAGTTTTACCCGTTTTTCTATTCTCAGAAAATTTTAAATATCTATATTTTAAAGGAAACAGGACTTTCGATAATACAACCTTATATGAAGCTTTGGGATTTAAACTTCCTTCCCTTATTCTCTTTTGGAAAAAAAGAGCCGTCAAAATAGACCCTAAAACTGTTCCTTTATTAAAAGAATCCCTAAAAGGATTCTATGAGATAAAAGGCTTTTACAAAACTAAAATTATCCCTTTGGAAAATAATGATTCAATAATATTTCAAATAGAAGAAAACAGACCAGTTATCGTAAATAAAATAGATATAAAAAGCGACTTTCCAATAAAAAATCTAATTCTCTTAAAAAAAGGGGATAGATTTCAAGCCGACCTTTTTATAAAAAGCAAACAAAAAATCAAAAAAGAGCTATTAAAAGAGGGATTTTGCAGCTATGATTTAAAGGCTAAAGCTTTGGTTGATTTGGAGAAAAGAGAAGCTGATTTAATTTTTCATTTAAAAAAAGATGGAATCTGCAAATTTGGAAAAGTAACAATTAAAGGATTGGAAAGCATTAATAAAAAAATAGTAAAGGAGTATCTAAAATTTAAAGAAGGGGATAAATACAATATAGACAAAATAAAAGAGAGCTATAACTCCCTCTATTCACTTGGAGTTTTCTCTTCGGTTTTGATAGAAGAGAAAGAGAAAATAAATAATATTGTAAATTACTTAATCTCTTTAAAAGAGAGAAAAAAGAAAATAAAATTAAAAACCGGTATAGGATATGAAACTAATTTAGGAACAAGAGCATTTTTTAAATGGGAAGAATACAATTTTAGAGGCAATGCAAAAAAGCTGAGTTTTTTTCTAAAGCATTCAAAAAAAGAAAAGGTTATTAAAAATAATTTCTTTAAACCCCTTGTATTTTCTTTAAAGAATAAAAATTTCCATTTAAAAAATGAAATTGGATACTCTTTTTTTGATTACAACAGCTACAAAGAGAAAAAATTCTTTGAAAAAATTCATCTATTTACAAATATAAACAAACAGCTTTTTGATATAGGATTTGGCATAGAAAATATAAAAATAGATGAAGTAGAAAATCTATGCAATATTAAGGAAGGAAATTTTCTTTTAATATACCCTTTTTTGGAATATGAAAAAGATAAAAGAGATTCAAAATTAAATCCCAAAAAGGGATACTATCTAAATTCAAAAATAGAGGGAGGAATAAAGGAGATTGGAAGCGAAAGCACCTACTTAAAATGGGAAAGCGAAATAAGAGTGATTCACACTTTTAAAGAAAATTTAACCGCCGCTATCAAAGGTAAACTTGGTTTAATAAAAGAGCTTGAAAAATCTCTCCCTACATCAAAACTATTTTTCGCGGGAGGAGCATATTCAAATAGAGCCTACGGATATCATAAATTATATGCTACAGATTCAAAATGCGAAGATGTGGGAGGAAAAACGATGATAGATTTAAGCTTTGAAATTGATAAACCAATTTATAAAAATATAATCGGAGCTTTATTTTTTGATTCTACACTTTTATCAAAAGATAGCTTAGATTTTTCTACTGATTTTGTAAATTCAATAGGTTTTGGAATAAGATATCTAACACAAATAGGTCCAATAAAAGTAGATATGGGATTTAACATAAAGGATCCTTCAATAAACGCCATCCATTTTTTAATAGGACAGTCGTTTTGAAAAAAAAAGTAACATCTCTTATGATATTTATAGAAATATTTCTTTTAATATCCGCTTTTATCCTATTTTTAATATCAAACAAAGAGACTTTCGATTTTCTAATAAGAGAGATATCAAAGAAATATGAAATAAGCTATAAAAAAACAAGCGGAACTCTTCTAACAGGAATAGTTTTAGAGGATGTAAAATATAAAAACACTCTCTTAGCAAAAGAGATAGTTTTGGATTGGAAAATCACACCCCTTTTTTATAAAAAACTATCTTTTGAAAAAATCAAAATAAATAAATTAAACTTCTCTACATTAAACAGAATATTAAAAAATAAAAAAACAAAGAAAGATAAAAAATCTCTTGAAATTTGGTTTTTAAACTCTTTGGATATAGATAAATTATATTTTTTAGGAATAGATTTTATAAATAGGAATCTCAAAATAAAAAAATTATATATAGAAGCGGATAAAATACAAACAAATTTCAAAGACTTAAAAATATCAAATTTCAAAATAGACTTAAAAAGCAATATAGCCAATGCAAAAGTAGAAGGATTGTGGGAAAATAAAAATATATATTTAAATATATTAAAGATTAAAAATCTCGATATAGACAAATTAACAACATTTTTAAATCAAAAAAAGAAAAAAGAGGCTTCCTCAAATATCTTAATAAATGGGATTATCTTAGAGAATCTTTTTATAAATACAAAACCTTTTACATATAAAAACTATAAAATAGACAAAATAGAGCTAAGCGGCGAAAGCGGCTTCTTTGATCTTAAATACCTTTATTTAGATACATTAAATACAATAATAGACTCAAACTTAGGATATTTCAATATAAAAGG
>JALVCR010000170.1 GCA_027009865.1 Campylobacterales bacterium | reverse complement strand
AAAATTAAAAATAGCATACTATAGATATGCTAAATACAAATATTACAAACTTAATCAAATTACTAAAGGTTTATTAAGTAATAATATTGCATAATATAACTATGCAAAATATAGTAAAATATAAACTAAAAAAACCAAAATTGGAACAAATATTACCGGAAGGCCTTGTCGTAAATCGAGAGTGGCTTTATAAACAAGGTTATGAACGTTATAGTATAGATTATTTTTTACGATCTAAAAGATTACAACAAATTGATCGCGGTCTTTATCGTCGGCCTGGGCCGCCCTTAAAATGGCAACATCTAATTTACTCCTTTCAAATAATGGGTAAAAAGCTTCACGTAGGAGGTAAAAGCGCTCTTGATATACAAGGATTTGCTCATTATTTAAAGCAAAATATAAAACAAGAGAAAATAACTCTTTATGGAGAAGATAAAATCCCCACTCGATTCAGTAATAAATTTATCATTTATAAAGAGAAATGTTTTAAAACTATACCTAAAGAAGCTTTAACTGTTTTACCATTTGGACATTGGGATTGGGAACTGAAAATATCAACAGTAGAGTTGGCACTGCTGGAAATTATTAGAGAGATAAAAAATGAGTCTGATTTTATAGTAGTCGACAGATATTTCGAATCCGTAACAGTACTCAATCCAAACAGAATAAATAAATTATTAAAAATTTGTTCTCATATTAAAACCAAACGCCTATTTATGTGGTTTGCTAAAAGACATCATCATCCTTGGTTTAATAATCTGAAAATAGATAAAATAAATTTAGGTAAAGGAAAACGGGAAATTATAAAAGGCGGGATATTGGATAAAACATATCAAATTACAATCCCACGAGAAATGGCAAAAGATGTATCCTATTTTTTTTGAACAAGTAAGTCTTTTAGTTAGAGTTTTACCAACAATCTCAAAAGAGAAATGCTTTGCTTTGAAAGGAGGAACGGCAATAAATCTTTTTATTCGTGATATGCCAAGACTTTCCGTTGACATAGACTTGGCATATCTTCCTATTCAAGATAGAAACGAAAGCCTGGAAAATATAAATCTAGCACTCAATAAAATAAGCAAACATATTCAATACACAATACCAAATATACAAATAACTCCATCTTTTTTGCAAAATAGCAACAAATGTATCAGATTAACTTTGAGGCAAAAAAATATTCAAATCAAAATAGAAGTAACACCGGTACTTAGAGGAAGCGTGCATGCCCCGATAGAAAGAGAGATTTCTCCATCTGCAATAAAAGATTTTGGATACGTCAAAATGCAACTATTAAGTTTTGAAGATCTTTATGGCGGTAAATTATGCGCAACGCTTGACAGACAACATCCAAGAGATCTATTCGATATTTCACTTTTATTAAAAAACGAAGGTATAGGAACAAAATTAAAAAATACATTTTTAGTATATTTATTAAGTCATCACCGTCCAATTGCTGAAATTTTAAATCCAAAATGGAAAAATATCGAAGAACTTTATGAAAAAGAATTTAAGGGTATGACAAGAGATGAAGTATCATTAAAAGAACTTATTGAGACAAGAGAAAAATTAATAAAAATAATTTATTCTCTATTAGATGAGAAAGATTTAAAATTTTTAAGCACTTTCAAAAGCGGTAAGCCTATATGGAATCTTTTCGCTTTTCCAAAAGCAGCTAATCTTCCAGCCATTCGGTGGAAATTATACAATATAATGAAAATGTCGCAAAAAAAACGAAAAACAGCCCAAGAAAAACTTGAGGAAGTTTTAAATTTAATTGCAAAAACAAATAAAAACTAAAACCTACTCTTCTGACGCAAGTTTGAAGATATCGGCAAAATCATTCTCAAATCGAGCGCATCTTGGGCATATTTTTTCACCTCCTTTGTAAGGGAAAGCGCATTTGCATACTTTGCATATCTCAAGCTCAAACTCTATTAAAACTTCGGCTCTGTCAAAAGCAAAACTCAAAAGATCAAAACTATCCCTATCCTCCGTAAACATAGCCTTTTCTTTGCAAATATCGTTGCAGATATCGCAATCTACGCATTTTCCGCTTTGAAAAAATATTTTGCTTAAATCCCCAGAATAAAAGAGAGCTTCTGTGGGGCAAAACTGCACGCATTCGCCACAATTTGTGCAGTTGTTATCTATTTTTTTATTTATAATAAAGGAGACCTTTCCTTCAAAAACGCTTCTATCGCTGTTTTGCAAAAACTCCTTTAAAATACTTTTTAAAAGAGTAAGTTTTTTGGGAACTTCCTGTTTATGCTCTTCATCTTTTGAAATCTCTTTAAATTCAAAATTCTTAATCTCTTTAAAAATTTTGCCAAAAAGCTCTCTTCTTGAGAGAGTCTTTCTCTCTTTTGAAATTTCCACCCTCTTATTGCTGTTTATAAAGCTTAAAAAAGAGTTTGCCTCTTTGATTCTCTCTTCTATGGAGTCTAAAACTTTTCCCTCTTTGTTTAAAACGCACTCTATACATTCGCTTAAATCGCAAACCACT
>JALVCR010000169.1 GCA_027009865.1 Campylobacterales bacterium | reverse complement strand
GGCAAGAGTAGAGTTTCTATCTTTGGTCATTCCTATCAATTTGATATCAAATCTTTTTATATGCGGCAAAATCTTTGAAAGCTCTTCGCTCTCTCCGCTATAACTGATAGCCAAAACTCCGTCCTCTTTTCCTATCATTCCAAGATCGCCGTGAAGCGCTTCAGTTGGATGCAAAAAAAAGCTGCTTGTTCCCGTGCTTGCAAACGTAGCGGCCATTTTTGCCCCTACAAGCCCAGATTTCCCAACGCCTGTTACAATAAGCTTTCCTTTTAGATTATAGATTATATCTATAGCCTTCTCTATATCTTTATCTATCTTTTTAGAGGCTTTCAATATCTCTTTGGCTTCAATTTCCAAAGCCTCTTTTACTATCTTTAATCTATCCATTTTTTACATCATATAAATCGTAGGAACGATTGTTGGATATTTTTTCATTTTTCTGAAAATATGCTTTCTAACCACCTGTCTTATCTCACTTTCTGCAAGTTTGGAATCTTCAAAAATCTCTTTTCTTGCGTTTATTAAATACTGCTCCAAAATTGCTTCCATCTCTTTGGAGAAGGCTTTATCCTGTTTATCGGGAACCAAACCGTAACTTACAACTTTCGGTTTTCCTATAATTTTCTTCTCCTCGCTATCTATCTGGGCTACTATCATCACTATTCCGGAATCTGCAAGTTTTTGTCTGTCTATTACCACATCATCCTCTATCTGTTTATTGATTTGATTATCTATATAAACTTTACCGGTTTTTACAGTTTTTGCTTTTTTAATATATTTATTGCAAATTTCAACCTGCTCTCCGTCGCTCATTAGATAGATATTTTTAGGATGTATTCCGCAGCTTATAGCGGTCTCTTTATGAGCGTAAACATGGTTATACTCTCCGTGAACCGGAAGGAAGAATTTTGGTTTAACAAGCCTTAGCATCAGTTTTTGCTCCTCTTGGGCGGCATGTCCGCTTACGTGAATTTCGCTGAAATTTTGATACGCCACACTTGCTCCGGCTTTCAAAAGATAATTTAACACTCTTGAAACGCTTGCTTCATTTCCGGGAATAGCCTTTGCCGAAATTATTATTTGATCGGTCGGTTTTATTTTTATATGTCTGTGCTCGTCTGTAGCCATTCTATAAAGAGCGCTCATAGTCTCGCCCTGACTTCCGGTAGTTACTATCAAAACCTTATTATCTGGATATTTGCCAACTTCGTGAGCGTCTATAAATATTTTTCTATCAAGTTTTATATAGCCAAGCTCCATGGCGGTATTTAAATTTCTCTCCATAGAGCGCCCTATTACGCAAACTTTTCTGCCATATTTAAGCCCGTATTGAATGGCTTGATAGACTCTGTGAATATTGGAAGAGAAAGTGGACATTATAACTCTTCCTTTAGAATTTGCAAAAATTTTATCAAAAGTAGGGCCAACTGAACTTTCGCTTCTTGTAAAACCCTCTTTATGAGAGTTTGTGCTATCGCTTAAAAGACACAAAACTCCTTTTTCTCCGTAATAGGCAAGTCTGTGCAAATCAGTGGGATATCCGTCTATTGGAGTATGATCTATTTTAAAATCTCCTGTATGAATAATTGTCCCAGCTTCCGTTGTAATTGCCAAAGCGGAAGCGTCTATTATGGAGTGGGTTATGTGAATCCACTCTATATCGAAATCCCCTATTTTATATATTTTTCTTTTTTCAACAGGTCTAAAATAGCTTCTATATTTTCCTATTCCATGCTCTTCAAATTTATTTAAAATCATTCCCAAAGGAAGAGGAGTGGCATATATTGGAAACTGCATCTCTTTAAAAAGATAGGGAAGGGCTCCGATATGATCTTCATGAGCATGAGTTATTACTATTCCTCTTATTTTATTTCTAATCTGCTTTAAATAACTAAAATCAGGAATCAAAATATCGACTCCATGCATATCTTCACTTGGAAAACTCATTCCGACATCTATGATTATGGCGCTGTTTTTAGTCTCCATAATCATCATATTTCCGCCTATCTCTCCCAATCCTCCAAGAGGAGTGATTCTAACGCAGCTTCCGCTATTTTGATTTAATTTATTAAAACACTCAAGTCTGTTTTTGTGGATTCTCTCGTTTTGCTCAAAAGTTCTCTTTATATTTTTTAAAGTTCCCGTTTTGGAAGTATCATTTTTTTGATTTTTTCTTCTTTGAATATTTCTTTTTTGAGTCTGCTGATTTTGAGAGGAAGGCAGATTTTCCTCTTTTTTTGTATTTGAATCGATACTATTTTGTTCTTGATTCTTCTCTTGGCTCATATTTCACCCTTTACTCTATTTATTTTTAAATATTTTTAAAAAGCAGGTGATATAAGTAGAGAGGAAGCTCATGAGGACGAATATTTAAAGGAAGATCTTGCTCTTTTAAAAATTTTTCCAATTTCTTTTTGTCGTAATGTTTAGAGAGATTTTTAATTAACGTCTTTCTCGGAGAGAAAAACGCTCTTTTTAAAAAACTCTCAAACTTCTCATACTCCAAATAGGAATCAAAAACTCCTTCTTTTTCATTTAAATCTTTAACATAATTTTTAAATTTTACCATCTGTAAAACGCTTGAGGTAACCTTAGGAGGAGGATAAAAGCTCTCTCTATCCACGTCAAAAAGTATTTTCGTTTTACAGATAGAATTTGCCAAAATAGATAGAGAGGCGAAATTCTTATCTTTCTCTTTTGCGCAAAATTTTAAAGCCACCTCTTTTTGAACCATTACCGTAAGCGTTTCACAGTTTGGATCTTTTAAAGCTTTTAAAATTATTTTAGTGGCTATATAATAGGGAAGATTAGCTACAAGATCGTATCTCTCATCTGCTAATCTCTCTTCCCACTTTTCCAATACATCGCTGCAAATTAAAGTTAAATTTTTACTCTCTATCTCTTTTGAGAAATTTTTTTTCAAATATTTGCAAAGATCGTTATCGACCTCAAAAGCTACTACTCTCTTCTTACGCTCTATTAGCTTTTTTGTTAAATCACCTAACCCAGGCCCAATCTCTACGATTAAATTATCGCTTTTGGGCATCGATTCGATGATTTTATTTAAAATCGACTCATCTTTTAAAAAGTTTTGACCGAATTTCTTTTTGGGTATAATCAAAACCAAACCCTTTTCAAAAGGAAATTATAATATAATAACTTTGCTTATATAAAAATAACATAAAAGAGGTTTTTATGGAATATTTTGCAAAAAGAATTATTCCGTGTCTTGACGTCGATAAAGGAAGAGTAGTAAAGGGAGTCAATTTTGTCGGATTAAAAGATGCCGGAGATCCTGTAGAAGTTGCAAGAAGATACAATGAAGAAGGAGCAGACGAGATAACTTTTTTGGATATTACGGCAAGCCATGAAGAGAGAGACACGATAGTGCATATCGTAGAAGAGGTGGCAAAAGAGGTTTTCATTCCTTTGACAGTCGGAGGAGGGATTAGAAAACTTGAAGATATCTATTCTCTTTTAAATGTCGGATGCGATAAGGTGAGTATAAATTCAGCCGCAATCAAAAACCCAAATTTCATAAACGAAAGCTCAAAGAGGTTTGGTTCTCAATGTATAGTTGTAGCGATAGATGCAAAAAAAGTAGCTCCAAATAGATGGAATGTCTTTATAAACGGAGGGAGAATAGATACAAAAATAGATGCTATAAAGTGGGCTAAAGAGGTAGAGGATAGGGGAGCTGGAGAGATACTTCTAACCTCGATGGATGCTGATGGAACAAAAGAGGGGTATGATATACAATTAACCGAAGCTATAAGCAAATCTTTAAATATTCCGGTAATAGCAAGCGGAGGAGCCGGAAAAATGGAACATATAAAAGAGGTTTTCGAACATGGAGCGGATGCCGCTTTGGCAGCTTCCATATTTCATTTTAGGGAGATAGATATCATGGATTTAAAAAACTATCTGAAAAAAAACAATATACCGGTTAGAATATGATTGTCTGCGCGGGGAAAAACGAAACTTTCTCTTTTGCTTTTCCGATAGGAGTCGGTTTAATAGAGAGCGCGATTAATTTAACAAGATTGGCTCTTTTGGATAAACCAGAATTTCTTCTTTTCATAGGCACAGCCGGAAGCTATGGAAGATATAAAATTTTTGATATTATTGAATCAACGATAGCTTCAAATATCGAAATATCGTTTTTCAAAGGAGAATCATACACTCCTATAGATAATGTGATAGAATCGAGCGGATTTAATGTTTCACATGAAACATTCAAAAATGTCATAGTAAATTCAAGCAACTATATTTGCACCGATTTTAATATTGCAAAAGCCTATTTGAAACACCATATAGAGATAGAAAATATGGAATTTTATTCTGTCGTTAGTGTGGCAAAAGAGTTTGAAATACCGGTAAAAGGGGTATTTGCAGTAACAAATTATACTAACAAGAATGCACATAACGACTATATAAAAAATTATAGTAAAGCTAAAGAGATTTTGATAAATTATTTAAAAAAGGAACTAAAGATAATAAAATGAAAACGATAATGGATTTTACGAAAGAGGAATTAAAAGATTTAATAAAACCATCTTTTAGAGCAAAACAGATATATAACTGGATATATCAAAAATATATCCAAAATTTCGAAGATATGAAAAATTTGCCGAAAAATTTAAGAGAGGATTTGAAGAGAAAATATTTAATATCTCCTCTGAAAATAGAGAGAGTGGAAATTAGCAAAGATGGAAGCAAAAAGTATCTCTTTAAACTTCAAGACGGATATACAGTAGAATCTGTGCTTCTTCCTATGAAAAAAGAGCAAAGGGATAAAGAAGGGAAAATTATACATCATGCAAGATACTCAATATGCGTATCATCTCAAGTAGGATGTAAAATGGGATGCTCTTTTTGTCTTACCGCAAAGGGAGGGTTTATCAGAAATTTAACTCCCGGAGAGATTGCGGCTCAAATAGTCGAAATAAAAAAAGACAACAAAATAGATCCAAACAGAAGAGTAAATATTGTCTATATGGGCATGGGAGAGCCTCTCGATAATCTCGAAAATGTTGTAAAAGCCGTAAAAATTATACAAGATCAAGACGGTCTGTCGATATCTCCAAGAAGACAGACGATATCTACAAGCGGATTAAGCCATCAGATAAAGAGGCTTGGAGAGTATGATTTGGGAGTGCTTTTGGCTATATCTCTTCATGCGGTGGATGATAAATTAAGAGAAGAGCTTATGCCGATAAACAAGGCTTACAATATAGAATCTGTTATAAATGCAGTAAAAGATTTTCCGATAGATCAAAGAAAAAGAGTGATGTTTGAATATCTCGTAATTAAAGATATTAATGACGATATAAAAAGCGCTAAAAAGCTTGTAAAGCTTTTGCATGGAATAAAAGCAAAAGTAAATTTAATATATTTTAATCCATATCCATCTTCTCCTTATCAAAGACCAAGTAAAGAGAGTATGGAATCTTTTAAAGAGTATTTAAATAAGCATGGAATAACATGCACTATCAGAGAGTCCAAAGGGCTTGATATAAGCGCAGCATGCGGACAACTTAGAGAAAAAAGCGAGGCGAAATGACAACTTTAGATACTGTTATGACGGTTTTTATAGCAGGAGTAGTGCTGGTGGGGTTTGTCTCTTTTATTTGGGTTATTTTTTTTAAAAAAGATTAAAATCCATTTTGGAATATATTTTATAAATTAAACCTTTATATCTAAACTCAAGCCAATAGGCATGAAGATAGAGCCTCTCCCCTCCCGTAATTTTTACTCTCTCACTAAGGCTCATTTTACCGTCAAGATATTTTTGGGCATTTTCAAAATCCACTCCGTAAATCGGATCTCCAACTATTGGATGTTTCACATGAAACATATGAGCCCTTATCTGATGCTGTCTTCCTGTAAGCGGAATAGCCTCTATTAAAGTAATATTCAAAGAGGAGAAATATTTTATAGGTTTTATAAAGGTTATAGCATTTTTCCCACTCTCATCGATTTTTACTTTCAGTTTTATTTGGCTATACTCCCTGTTTTTTAAAATCGGAGCCTCTATTTTTAAATTTTTATCGACTCTGCCTTTTACATAAGCTAAATATCCCTTTTTTATCTCTCTCTTTTCAAAAGCCAATTTAAAATACTTTTCACTTCTCTTATTTTTAGAGCATAAAACAAGACCGCTTGTCTCTTTATCTATTCTATGAGTAATATTTGCCTCTTTGCCAAAAAGCGCTCTAACATCATCGGTTAAAGAGTGCTTTGTTTCTCTATTTTTAGGATGCACCAAAACGCCGCTTGGCTTATCAAATAAAGCAAAATCTTCTGTCTGAAAAACCGGCTTTAATCCTAAAGGAGAAGGTTCATACAAAGAGACCTCCACCTCTCCATCTATCATTTCTCCTTTTTTTATTAAAATCTCTCCATTTACTTTGACTCTTTTTTTATCTATCCATTTTTGAGCCTCTTTTTGGGAAAGATCAAACTCCCTCATTAAAAACAAAAAAGCTTTAACTTTTTTATATAGTGTAAACTTTTTTTTAACAAATGCCAATCAAAACCTTTCTATTGAAATTATATTTTTATCTAATATTATATTCGCTACTATTTTAACAAAAAAATAAAGGAACTTTTTATGGTTGAAAGATACGCAAGAGAAGAGATGAAAAACAAATGGACAATGCAGGCTAAATATCAAGCTTGGCTTGATGTGGAACTTGCGGCCGTCAAAGCTTGGAATAGACTTGGGCTCATTCCAAAAGAGGATATGGAAAAAATTTTAAAAAATGCAAAATTTGATATAGAGAGAATAGATGAGATAGAAAAAGAGACAAAACATGACGTAATAGCTTTTTTAACAAGCGTGGCAGAAAGTCTTGGAGAAGAGTCAAGATGGGTTCATTACGGTATGACAAGCTCTGATACGATAGATACAGCCGTGGCTTTACAGATGAGGGAGAGTTTAAAACTTATTATAGAAGATGTGCAAATGGTAATGGAGTCGATAAAAAGAAGAGCTTATGAACACAAAAAGACTCTAATGGTTGGAAGAAGCCACGGAATCCACGGAGAGCCTATAACCTTCGGGCTTGTTTTGGCAATTTGGTATGACGAGTTTAAAAGACATCTTCAAAACCTAAAAGAGACAATGGAGGTAATAAGCGTTGGAAAAGTAAGCGGAGCTATGGGAAATTTCGCTCATGCTCCAATAGAGCTTGAAGAGTATGTATGTAAAGAGCTTGGATTGAAACCTGCTCCCGTTTCAAATCAGATAATTCAAAGAGACAGATACGCAAGACTCTTTAGCACATTTGCCCTAATCGCCTCCACAATTGAAAAAATAGCGGTAAATATAAGACATTTTCAAAGAACTGAAGTTTACGAAGCGGAAGAGTATTTTAGCAAAGGCCAAAAAGGAAGCTCTGCAATGCCACATAAAAGAAATCCTGTTTTAAGCGAGAATCTAACCGGTCTTGCAAGAGAGATAAGAGCGATGATTATTCCAGCTCTTGAAAATGTGGCTTTATGGCATGAAAGAGATATTAGCCACTCCTCAGTAGAGAGATTTATTTTGCCGGATGGATTTATTACTTTGGATTTTGCTCTTCACAGACTAAATAACGTAATATCCAATTTGGTCGTATATCCTAAAAATATGATGAAAAATCTAAACTTAACCGGAGGTTTAGTATTTAGCCAAAGAGTTTTGCTTGAACTTCCCAAAAAAGGTGTAAAAAGAGAGGATGCATATAAAATAGTTCAAAGAAACGCCATGAGAGTGTGGGAGGAGATTCAAGAAGGCAAATCTCCGATAAACGAAAAAGGAGAGAGCCTATTTTTGGAATATCTTTTGCAAGATGAAGAGCTAAAGGAAAGAATGAGCGAAGATGAGATTAGAGAATGTTTTAATTATGATTACTATACAAAGAATGTAGATAAAATCTTTAACAGGGTATTTCAGGGGAGATAAATGATAACAGTTGTAAAAAGAAACGGACGGATAGAACCTCTTGATATTTCAAAAATCCAAAAATATACAAAAGCCGCATGCGAAGGATTAGAGGGAGTTAGCCAAAGCGAGCTTGAAGTTGACGCAAAGATTCAATTTAGAGACAGAATCAGCACCGAAGAGATTCAGCAAACTCTTATAAAAACGGCAGTAGATAAAATAGATGTAGATAGGCCAAATTGGACTTTCGTGGCAGCAAGACTCTTTTTATACGACCTATATCATAAAGTAAGCGGCTTTACGGGATATACTCATCTAAGAGAGTATTTTGAAAGAGGAGAGAGGGAAGGAAGAATCATTCCGGGACTTAAAGAAAAATATGATCTTGATGATTTAAACAGTTATATAGTTCCCAAAAGAGATTTGCAATTTACATATCTTGGAATCAGAACTTTATATGACAGATATCTTTTAAAAGATAGGGAAAACCGCCCAATAGAGCTTCCTCAGCAAATGTTTATGGCCATAGCGATGTTTTTGGCTCAAAACGAATTTAATCCCCAATATTGGGCCAAAAAATTCTACGATGTAATAAGTAAATTTGAAGTTATGCTGGCCACTCCGACTCTAAGCAACGCAAGAACGACGCGCCATCAGCTAAGTTCATGCTATATAGGAAGCACTCCCGATAATATAGAAGGGATATTTGACGGATACAAAGAGATGGCGCTTCTTAGCAAATACGGAGGCGGAATAGGCTGGGACTGGAGTAAAGTAAGAGGCATGGGAAGCTCGATAGACGGACACAAAAATGCAGCGGGAGGAATTATTCCCTTTTTAAAAATTACAAACGATATAGCCATAGCCGTAGATCAGCTTGGAACCAGAAAAGGAGCGATAGCCGTATATATCGAGCCTTGGCATATTGATGTTTTGGATTTTTTGGATCTTAAGAAAAACAGCGGAGAAGAAAGAAGAAGAGCTCACGATCTCTTTCCTGCTCTTTGGATAAATGATCTTTTTATGAAAAGAGTTGTAAACGATGAGATATGGACGCTTTTTGATCCTCTCGATACTCCAGATCTTTGCGATTTATATGGAGAGGAGTTTGAGAAAAAGTATCTTCAATATGAACAAAATCCAAATATAATGCAAGAGAAGATAAAAGCAAAAGAGCTTTGGAAAAAGGTTCTAACAAGCTACTTTGAGACGGGAAACCCCTTTTTATGCTGGAAAGACAATGCAAACAAAGTCAATCCAAACGCCCATGCGGGAATTATAAGAAGCTCCAACCTTTGCACAGAAATTTTTCAAAATACAAAACCAAATCACTACAAAGTAAAAGTAACTTTTGAAGACAACAGCTTTAAGCTTTTTGAAGAGGAAGAGGATGTAAAAGTTAATAACAATATCGTAAAGAAAGCAAAAAAGATAACCTCTCTTGACGAGATAGAGGGCAAAAAGGTTTTTATAGTAGAAAAGGAAGCATTTGACGGAGAGACAGCCGTATGTAATTTAGCAAGCGTAAACCTCTCAAAAATCAACAAAAAAGAGGATATAGAAAGAGTCGTTCCAATAGCTATAAGAATGCTTGATAATGTAATAGATTTAAATTTTTATCCGCTTGCAAAAGTAAAAAAGACAAATCAAAAAACAAGAGCGATAGGTTTGGGAGTAATGGGAGAGGCTCAGATGCTTGCGGAAAATAAAATTATGTGGGGAAGCGACGAGCATTTTAGAAAAATAGACGAAATTATGGAGATGATAAGCTACAACGCCATAAACGCCTCTTCCAATCTGGCTTTGGAAAAAGGTTCATACCCTCTATTTGAAGGCTCAAAATGGAGCAAAGGGATTTTTCCTATAGATTTGGCAAACGAAGAGAGCAAAAAACTGGTAGATAGAGGCGGAATTTTCGGTTATATCTATAATTGGAACAAACTAAAAGAGAAAGTTAAAAAACAGGGAATGAGAAACGGATATCTAATGGCTATAGCCCCCACAAGCTCCATCTCCATTTTAGTGGGAACAACTCAAACAATAGAGCCTGTTTATAAAAGAAAGTGGTTTGAAGAGAATCTAAGCGGTCTTATCCCGGTGGTAGTTCCCAATCTAACGGCTGAGACATGGCAATATTACACTCCATCATACAGTCTTGATCAAAGAGTTTTGGTTAAAGCTGCGGCAATTAGACAAAAATGGATAGATCAGGGACAGAGCTTAAATATTTTTATCTCATTAGATAAAGCAAGCGGAAAATATCTGCATGAGATATATACTTTGGCATGGAAACTTGGACTTAAATCCACATATTATCTAAGAAGCCAATCTCCAGAAGTCAATAACGACGTAATGGATAGAGAGATAGAGTGTTTAAGCTGTCAATGAGATGAAACTTCTTGTATCTGCTCTTGAGAGCTC
>JALVCR010000168.1 GCA_027009865.1 Campylobacterales bacterium | reverse complement strand
CGAAAGTGGCTAAACACTTCTTCGACAGCAAAGAGTTTAAAGAGCAGATAAATCCTAAACTAACGGATGAAGAGTTTATAACAATGCTTTATCATACGATGCTAAATAGAGATCCCGATTTAGAGGGAATGGAGTATTGGAAAGATCAGTTAGCCACAAAAGGGAAAACAAGAGAGCTTATATTTTATCAATTTGCCCTATCTCCTGAATTTTACTCTCTCTCAAAACATTATGGAGTTAAAGGTTTCGATTCAGAAGATCTTTTGGATAACTTTATAGATAGAATGTATTATCTGGTTATGAGAAGAGATCCAGATGACAAAGGAAAAGCGTGGTGGAAAGAGCAATTAAAATCCAAAAAGAAAAAGGCAAGAGACATAGCTATAGGATTTTTTGACTCTCCTGAATTTAGAAGAAGAGGCTATAGCGATTACAACTTCATAACAATAGCATATAGAGCTTTGTTAAACAGAGAGCCTGATATGGAGGGAAGAGATTACTGGTTTAAACAGCTTCAAAAAGGCATGTCAAGACACGATCTTGTAATGAATTTTATAAACTCTGATGAATTTAAATCACTTGCGGTTAAATATGGAATAGATTACTGATAGAGGATCTCTCCTCTATCTTTATATTTGATGTTATGAAATTTTATGGGAAGTTATAATTTCTGAACAGTTCTTCTATGAAGCCTTATAGGCTCACTTAAATTCAAATTGGAAGATGTGGAAACAGTGGTATCGATAATAATTGTAAAAGAGGAGTTTCCGTCAACCAAATTGGAAGATAAAACATGAGAGCAGTAAGAAGAGGATGGAGTAAAATCAAAAATATACCATAAGCTGACATTTATATCAAAAATTGGATTTGAGCTTGAAGGATAGGTAATATTGATATTCTCCACACAGCTGTTTGAATTATCATGTCCCAAAATCGCCAAAATAGAATATTCCGTAGCGCTTTGCATCAAAAGTTCCGCCTGCTCTTTTAGATAGATATCGCTTGTATTTTTTGCCGAAGCGGAAGATAGGGAGACCATAAAAGCGGCCAAAGACGAAACTACAACCAAAACTATCATAGCCAAAATCAGACTAAAACCTTTTCTTTTCAATATATAGCCCTCTCTTTACATACTGCATAATCATATCCCAAACTATCATCATGCATACAAAGTTTTACTCTTAAAATCTGTCCCATTTGTTTAAACCTAAAAGAGGAGACATGTTCGGCTAAAACTGCGCTTTTTCCGTTTGTATAACTCTCCCCTTCCCATGGTCTAAAATCGTAATACAAAGTCAGATTGACATCATTAGCTCCCACGCTTACAGGCACAATCGCATAAGCGCTCCAACAAAGCCTATACCTTTCAAAAATTTTTTTTGAAGCCAAAGCCTGAGAGGAATCTGTAAATTGCAAAACATCATCCCCTACCCTTTTTACATTTAGAGTAAAATTATGATCCCCGCTGCCTCCCCATCCAAACTGAGTAATATCGGTTAAATCTTTACCACCAAAAATAATGGCTGCAGACGGTGAGGAAGAGCTTAAATTGACATCCCCGTAAGATAGTGCGTAAATAATCTTTTCCGAAATTGATAGAGAACTTCCGGGAGTTTTGACTTGAGTTTTATTTGTTTCCAAACTCTCCAAATCTATAAGAGCGCTCCATCCGGGCATAAAATAACCTCTCGATGCATTATACTCTCCATTAAAGCTTTCATTATCATAACCTATCCATTGAAGTATTTTATAACTTGTATCGAGAGAGGGATCATTTAAGGCTTTATAAGATCCAGCTTTTGAGGCGATAACTGAATCTTTTATCCTAAATTTCAGTCTCTTTGCTATCTGATTTAAAACGTTTGCAGTCTCGCTTTCTAATCTGTTTATCGAATATGTTCTTAGATATCCTTCATAAATCTTACTTATAACGTCGGTTCCTATTACCGAAATTACTCCCATAATAATAATAACTAAAATTATTTCTATAAGTGTAAAAGCTTTTTTCAAAATAACTTACTCCTTATTTCAGACTCCCCTATATTGCAAGAGTAATATCTAAGAAAGAAAGGAGTATTAACATTTGATACGTTTACCTCTACCATTTTTATGTTGGAATCTCCCGAAGCTTTAAAAACACTCGGAAAATTAAAAGAGATAGTCTTAGACCCTCTATAATTTGCGCTATCATTTACAAAACCGACTCTAACCCCCATATTAAAAGAACTGTTTAGATAATCAAGATTAGTGCTTTCCTGATTGGAAAGACCAATTAATATTTCATTGTTAAAATCGTCTATATCATTTGGATTAGTATGATTTGTTTCATTGATATTTGGATAAGTAACAGATGAAAACATCTCCCTTCTGCCATCTCCAATAGCTTGCCCCATCATCCCACCTTGAGGGAAAAATAGATTCCACATCCAGCAAAAAAATCCCAAAGGAAGAGGCGGACAAGTAAATCTCTGCAATTCGTTATCTCCATTATGAGTATCTAAAATTCGGATTTTTCCTGTAGAACTCTCTTCACTATTTTCATCCCATTTATAAGAAGTAATATTTTGAATTTTTGTTTTTGCCGCAAGAACACTCTCTTGTTCTAATGCAAACTCGTCACTTTTATTTGAACTTGACAAAAAGAGAGGAATACTCATTAAAGCTATTCCAATTACAAGAATCGATATTATAAGTTCTATTAAAGTAAAAGCTTTTCTTACCATGATATCTTCCTATTTTTTTTAATTGATATATTTTCATCCACAATATGACCAAGTCTTCCTACTCCAACCCATTTGGTTTTAGGAGAAATAAAAGAGACGTTAAATTTAATCTTATCGGCTGAGGGATTTAAAGAATCATAAATAAGCCAAGGAGACGGGGTAAAATAGATCGTATCGTTATGAGGAAGAGCGGGGGCTTTTAAATCAAAACTTTTAAGCTGTAAATCGTTTATTAAAGTGCCATTTATGGAAGATGTGGATAAAATTTTTCCGTCAAAAAATCCATGAAAATTGTTTTTATACCAATAAAGCTCTCCGCTCTCGCTTAAACCCCCGTTTACCAAAGAGAAAACAGTTTTATCGCAATTTTTACAATAAGTTTCATAAAAAATAGGAGCATCATTTAAAAAATCTCCGACAATATTTAGATAATCCAAAACTTTAGCTCTTGAATAGTAAAATGTTAAATATTCGCTATGAGAAGAGAAACCGGATATTTCACTATCATTTGCAGATACTTTAAAAATTTTAACTCTCATAGGCTCTAAAGGCTTGTTTTTCTCTCTTTTAAAATTAATCATTATGCTCTTATTATCCTCTCCGTTTGAAAATCCACTCAAAGAGAGATCTACTTTAAAATTTAGATTGTTAGCCGGCAAATTAAACCCAAGAGCATTATCATTTTTATGAGACGGATTGTCAAAATCTAACCATTTCAAAACAAAAGCAGAAGTTTCGCTTCCGGATGCATCAAAATATATGGTTATATTGCAATCTTTTGCATAACAAGAACTGTTATAGTTTTTCACCACATTTCCAAGCCTGTTTTTAGCTTTTAGAGCTACTTTTAGTTTTCCTCCCATATTTAAAAGATTGTTTGAATAGTATGTATAATTTTTTGCGGTATCGGCATTTTGAAGGTTCCAAATCACTTTAAAGCCATCTGGAACAAACTCTACAGATGAAGAATCGGAAGGAATCAACCTTAAACTCTTTGGCGTATCATCCAAATCAATAGAGGCAAACTCTATTCCCAAAACCTCCGAAATATTAAAATCAACAACTCCTATCTCATCATAAAAAGTTGATTTGTTTATCACCCCATTTAAGAAATCGGCTCCGCTTAGATTTATATTTCCCTTTATACATCCGCTTTTTCTCTCTTTATACTCTATTTTATAGGAACTATTTAGTGTTTCGTTATAGTTTGTTATAGGATTTAAATCTCTATCCAAAGCTTTTGCTTTAAATGAAAAATTTTTCCCTGAAACCTCTTTTGAGGGCAAATCTAATTCAAACATATAGGGTCTTATACTAAAATCATCGCTTGAGATAAAATAGCTTCCCAAAGCATCGGCAGTGCATTCATAACAGCCATAAATATGATCATAAGGAGAATTTCCAATTCCATGATGAGAAGAGGCGCAGGGAGAGCCGTTTGCTAAAATGCATCTATGAAAAGCTGCCTCTCCAAAAGAAATTTTATAAAGAGAGCTTGAATTTACGCATTGGGGCATTCCTTTGATATTGGAGGAGTTATTGGAATTTACAAAGCAAGGATTATGCTTCTCTTTATAGAGTTTTGCAAAATTTAGATATTTTATTTTAAGTTTGGCTCTTTTTATAACATAAGAGGGCATAACGGCTTTGGTTAATGTTCTTGCATAATTGCCTCCGTTATGGAAAACGGCCGTAACCGGATTTAAAGAAGCATCTTTTAAAAGATATGAGTAAGAGGGATTATCAAGATCTATTAACCTAAATAAATAGGTTATATCAGAATAGTTGTTAAAAGGTTTTGGATTTAAAGAAGCATCCAGTGTAACAATATCAAAATCATACTTCTCTTTTGCTATTTTTGTTTTAAGCCCCTTATTTTGAACATAACCGTCTAAAACATTATCCACTACGTCAAAACTTCCGCTATCTACCAAAATACCTCTAATTCTTCCGGCTATGTAAGGGTTGCTCTTGCCTATAGCTTCCACCCATTTGTTTGTTCTTGCATTTTTATATTTAGAGTGGGCTATATTTTTAACCAAAATATCGTTTGGAGATATAAAATCACTTCTTATTTTTATTTTAAATTTCATAACCCTTCTATGATTTATATCCAATGAATCAAATGTGCAGTGAACCCCTATAACAGAACCATTTTCATCCATATCTATATTACAATTTTGAGAAGAATTGAAAGCATAATCGCAATTTTCTCCTTTATAACAATAAAAATGGGCATCATCATTGTCAGCTGAGAGCCTTATAGATTTTAAAATAAAATCTTTATCGTTATCTATAAACTTAGTTAAATTATTTTCTCTAAAATCATCATAAATAGTAATATCGCTTGCTCTCTCAGTTCCCCTGTTTTTAAAATCTAATGTATATTCTATCTCATCTGAGGGTCTTAATATCTCCTCGGCTCCTTTGTTTGAAGTTTTTATAAAATTATCTATCAAAGGAGAATTTATTTTTGTAGAAAAAGCGATAACTCCCGTAAAAGCCTGATCTCCATTATGACTTTTAAATATAGCGCTTAATTTTAGTTTTGTTTTATTCTGATCATTCTCCATAATATTGCTTGAATCAAACAGATCCAAATCAAATCCCGGAACATACTCTCTTGAGGGATTTATATACTCCCCCATAAAAGAGACGCTTCCATTTAAAACATTATTTTCTGAGTTCACCGCATTATAAACTTTCTTGAAAATTCCCGCATGCTGTTTGTAAATTTGCATGGAGTCTCTGTGAATCTTCTTCTCTCCCCCCATAGCAAAAAATAGAAGCCTTGAATCGACTCTCCCGCTTAGAGGAGTTAAAAATCCCTCAATCGGTATCTCTATACTTTTGCTTGGCTCATTGGAGCTTGGAATTAAAAATTTAAATCCGTCAAATATGGAAATATTTTTCAAAGATTCATCGCTTGAAGATCTTTTATAAACAACAATCAGACTCCATCCTCCCCAGTGTCCATATTTGACTCTCCCCCAGCTAAATAGAGGATCAGCTAAATATGGATCTTCCCCTTTTGTAGCTTTTATCTCGCCTACGGTAAATGTTTTTTGTAGTTTAGAGTAGCTATTTTTTACCAAAGAGGTAACATCCGCAAAACATTGATAAAAAAACCTAAATCCTTTTGGATTTTGATCTTCGCTTTTGAAAAAGTAGTAATTTACAAAATTATTATCATCCAAAGGAGCTGTAATTGTATGTTTAACCCCATCTGGAGTTTTTAAAACAACGCTGTTAAAACCCTCTATCTCTTCATCAGCATCCAAAGGATTAGAGCCCTCTATATGTCCCTGCCAATAAAGCCCTGCCCACTGAATATCATCTTTTGTAACTTCGGATGGTAAATTTAAAATAGCGGAAGCTGAATTTAGAGAAAAAGATGAATCATCCTTTACATACTTTGTATCGGCATCATAAAGATATCCATCATAATTCCAATCACACTCATTTCCGTTTTTAACGCATAAAACCGAGGCTCCAGTAAAAGTGAAATCTCCTATTATATTTGTATTCTCTCCCCCGTATCTTAAAGAGAAATCTCTGATTCTTGAAGTATCCACAAAATTTGCAAAAAGAGTATTTACAAAAAGAAGAATAAGAATATAATTTTTCACTTTTTTTGCCTTTATACGGATAGAGTATCTAACCGTATATCGGCAAAAGAGAGATTACTTTTTAGCTCTTTTAAAAGCCTTCTTTACAGCTTTTAAAAAGGAGTATCTAATGCTTCCTTTCTCCAAAGCCTCTACTCCGGCAGCTGTGGTTCCGCCCGGACTCATCACCTCATTTTTTATCATAAATGAGCTTTTGTTATTTAAAAGGGGAGAAAATCCCTCAAAAAGCCCCTTTACCAAAATTTCGCTATCTGCTCTTTTAAGCCCCAAGTTTACGCCTCCATCGGCTAAACTTTCAGCTACCAGAGCCAAAAAAGCGGGACCGCTTCCGGCAATCGCCGTAGCGATATCAAGCTCTTTTTCGCTTGAAAGCCACAAAGCTTTTCCAAATTTTTCGCAAATAAACAAAGCCTCTTTCCTAAAAGCCTCATCTCCCGTTAAAGTTGTCATCGATTTTTGATAAGCGGCGGCCAAATTTGGCATAGCTCTTATATAATGTTTTGATTTTATGCTTTTTTTTAGAGTATCTATCGAAACTCCAGCTAAAATGGATATCAAAATTTCAGCCTCTCCGTTTAATTTCAAAGATACATCTCTTAGGGCAAAAGGCTTTACGGCAAGCAAAACTTTTCTATCTTCTATATTTAAAGAATCTAAAAGTTTAACAGATACTCCAAATTTATTTTTAAAATATTCAAGCTTCTTTTTATCTCTTCCCGCAACTTCCACATCTATATCTTTATAAACGCCCTCTACTATCGCCTCGGCCATTTTGCCGGTTCCTATTATCAATAATTTCATTCTTTAACCCTTTTTTAAATATCTTGATATTTTATCGGTAAGTTTAAAATCTGGATATTTGCTGCTGTCTAAAATAATCTGAGCCATTACTCTTTTTTGGGTATTAAAAACAAAGGGGGCTAAAAAATTAACTTCACTCTCCTCTATCGGAGAGTTTAAAATAATAGTATTTAAAATTAAAACCAAATTTCCATCTTCTATCTCAAGAAGCTCTCTATCCTTTTTTGGAATCTCTATTTTATAATCTCTCAAAGAGAGAGGATTTATTAAAGTAAATAAGATATCACTCTTTGTATCTTTCAGACTCATAAAAATATCATCTATCCTCTCAAGCTCCATCTCTTTTATATCTTCAAATCCCAAAATAGGCTTTTTTACAAAAAATCTCATAGAAAACCTACAATAAAATCTTTATCAGATAAAAAGCGGGATAGAAAATTATATCAGAGAGCGGAGTTGCCAAAACAATTATCAAAAATATCATTCCGTAAGGGAAAATCTTTCTCATAAAATCTGCAAAAGCAAAAAATTTCATCTTCATAGCAAGATACATCAAAGCGTTCGCTCCATCCAGCGGAGGGATAGGAACAAGATTGAAAACTCCCAAAACCACATTATAGACAACTGTAAAATATAAAAAAGATTGAATAAAAGCTTCAAACAGACTCTTAGCCTGAGGCATAAATCCCAAAATAACCGAAGCTAAAATGGCTAAAAGAAAATTATAGGCTATTCCGGCCAAACTAACAGCAATAGCTCCCCCATATCCTCCGTTTCTTATAACCACCTGCATATTCACCGGAACCGGCTTTGCCCATCCAAAAAGAAAAGGAGCATGAGAGAAGTAAAGAAGCGCGGGAACTATTATAGTTCCCACCAAATCTACATGAACTATCGGATTTATGCTAAGCCTTCCGGCTAAACTTGCAGTCGGATCTCCATATTTGTAAGCTGTAAGTCCGTGCATAATCTCATGGCCTATTATAGCTACCGCTAAAGATAAAATCATGGCGCTAATTTGAATTAAATCGACTATATTCATTGGATAACATCTCCCAAAGAGACATTTTTGTCTATGAATCTGGGATCTTTTTGAACGGTATCTACAAATCTTCCTATCCTATTCCATCTAATTTTATAATCCTTATCCCAAGAGAAATAGATAAACCATGGTTTTCCAACTATAAGAGAGTAAGGAACGGTTCCCCAAAATCTACTGTCATTTGAGTGGTCTCTGTTATCCCCCATCATAAAGAAGTGATCTTTTGGAACTTTTACCGGAGGGAAATTAAAAATCTGTTCTGGATAGATGCCGTTTGGTTTGATTCTTGGATCATTTTGAATTCCAGGAAAGAGCCTTTTGTATGGATTTCTAACCCAAAGCATTCCGTCTATTTTGACTATATCTCTCTTATCATAGTGCTTTTTTACATACTCATCCCCTTCATGAGGCCTTAAATACAAATCTTTATTTAAAACTCCTATGATATCTCCCCCGACGGCTACGCATCTTTTTACATAATGGATAGAGGGGTTTCCAGGATATCTAAAAACCACTATATCCCCCCTTTTTGGCCTTTTGCCCTCTATTAAGTGGCCGTTGTGATGAATATCTGGGAAAACTGGAATCTCAAGCCAAGGAATATGGGGGATTGGAACTCCGTAAGCAAATTTCTTTACAAAGAGATGATCTCCTATTAAAAGAGTTCTTTTCATAGAACCGCTTGGAATTACAAAAGCTTGAGCTACAAAAAATATCACAAGCAATACAATAATAATCGTGCCAGTCCACGTATTGGAAAAATCGTAAAGTTTTTTTAGTTTATCTTTCATCTATTTTAACCTTCCTTTTGCAGCCTTTAGAGTATTTTCAAGAAGCATAGCTATAGTCATCGGCCCCACGCCTCCTGGAACCGGAGTTATATAAGATGTCAAAGGAGCTACATTTTCAAAATCGACATCTCCTACAAGCTTTCCGTTTTCAAGCCTGTTTATTCCTATATCTATAACTATCGCCCCCTCTTTTACCATATCTTTAGTGATTAGATTTGGTTTGCCTACTCCAACTATCAAAATATCAGCTCTTTTTGTATGAGACTTTAAATTTTTTGTATAGATATGGCAAATATCAACCGTAGCGAAACTGTTTAGCAAAAGGTTCATCATAGGTTTTCCTACAATATTGCTCGCTCCCACAACACAGGCATCCATCCCTTTTACATCAATGTTATACTCTTTTAAAAGCCTCATCACTCCAAGAGGCGTGCAAGGAACAAAGCAGTCAAGCCCCAAAACAAGTCTTCCCACATTAAAAGGGTGAAATCCGTCCACATCCTTTCTTGGATCGATAGAGTCTAATATTTTTTGGGTATCTATTTGAGAAGGAAGAGGAAGCTGAACCAAAATACCGTCAATATTGGGATTGTTGTTCATCATTCTTATAGTCTCTAAAATCTTCTCCTCGCTTATATCAAGAGGCATTTTATGAACTATCGAATAAATCCCGGTCATCTCGCAGGCTTTCTCTTTCATTCTAACATAAGTGTGGCTTGCTGGATTATCTCCCACCAAAATAACAGCAAGTCCCGGAACTATGCCTTTTTCCTTCAGCTCTTTTGTCTCTCTTTTTATATTCTCTTTTATTTTATCCGAAAGCGCCTTACCGTCTAAAATATGCATTATTTCGCCTTTATAGCTTTTGATTTATTCTTTCCAAAAAATGTGATATTATATCATTTTCATTTAAAAAGAGGTAAATGATGAAAAGAAGCCTTTTTCTTCTTATTTTTGCGCTTTTTATACAAGCTGATGAGTCTTTTATAAGCGATAGAGAGTATGCAAAAATGCTCTATAAAAATCCAAGAGGAATCGGATGTGATAAATGCCACGGAGAGAGGGGAGAGGGAAAAATAATAGCAAAATATTTTATAAAAAAAAGAGATTCAAAAAAGAAAATAGCAAAAGAGCTTAAAGCTCCAAAAATAAATAATATTTCAAAAATAGAGTTCTTCAAAAGCTTTAAAAAAAGGCACAAAGTAATGCCCACCTACTTTCTAACTGCAAAGGAGATAGAAAGTCTGTATTACTATATAAAAAATCAAAAGAAAGGGAAAAAATGAATCTAAAAAAGAGTATCGAAGCTTTTAATGAAGCAAAAAAGTATATCCCAGGCGGAGTCGATTCTCCTGTTAGAGCATTTAAAAGCGTGGGAGGAACTCCACCTT
>JALVCR010000167.1 GCA_027009865.1 Campylobacterales bacterium | reverse complement strand
AAAACTTTAATTCCAAAGAGAGCTATGAGTTATGATTTTTTAAGAGGTGTTTTGGGAAGCATCTATTTTTATGTGGTTGAAAAGCATGACGAGCTTGGGCTAAAAGATAGACCTAAAATGTATTATCTTTTTGACGGGAGAGAGAGGGAAGTTTATTTTGTAACCTCCTCTCCGATTCATTCAAAGACAATAGCTTTAGGACACCTCTTTTTTGATAAAGATAAACTTTTTTATGAGGAGTCTCCAATTTATGACTTTAATCAGGATTTTAAAAATCCAAAAATTTTAAAAGGAAGCAAAAGGTATCTAATTTACGAGGATATTGAGGATGGAAAATTTTCATATAGGAAAAAGAAAGATTTTAAAAACTTCTTTAACGGGGATATTCCAAGGGAGATTAGATTTGAGTTTGAATATAAAAACAGAAAATATCTTCAAACTTTTGCGGTAAAAACATATTTTTACGATCATAAAAAGTATCTATATAATGAAAAGTATCCCTTCTAAAAGAGGATTTGCGCTTGCTTTGGTTCTTTGGATAAGCGCGGCTTTAATGGCGGTGGCTCTTTATAGCATTGTATCTACAAAGGAGAGTGTGGATAATGCAAAAAAGCTTTTAGCAAAGCTTCAAAGCAGACTCGATGCGGAATCGGCGTTTGAGAAGAGCATTTTTTATCTATCAAGCGGGAAATATTGGGAAGATAGCGTAAAAAACGAAGTTAAAGGCATGCCAAAAAAGATAGTTTTGGTAAATAAAGAAGTTTTCTTCAAAGAGGGAGAGAGCAATATTACTTTAAGAGTTCAAGATATCGGAGGACTTGAAAATATTACGATTATGGGAAGGAAACTTCCCGTAATTAGAAGACTTATTAAAAATGTTACAGGCAAATCATCCCCTTTTGCAGTAGATTCTTATCTTGATTGGCTTGATATGGATGAGGAGGCTCATTTAAACGGGGCGGAGAGTTTCTATTATAAAAGTATAGTCTCAAGAAAATACGGCTCTTCTAACAGAAGATATATTCAGCATCCAGATGAGCTTAGGCTTATTAGGGGATTTGATATTTTAAGCGATAGCGAATGGAGAGAGATTAAAAAATATCTTGCCTACTCCTATTCTGGAGGCAAGAATATTTTAGCTTTTCCAAAGAAAATGATAGAATCTTATATCAAAGTTACTCCAAGCCAGTGGAAGGAGCTTATGAGTTTAAAAAGAAAGAGTTTAAAGAAGTATAGAGATAAGTTTTTTGATTATATTATAGATGAAGAGGAAAAAGAGAGATTAAATTTTCATCCTACAAGAAGTTTTGTAATCTCTTTGGAGGCTAAAAGAGGTGAGGCTTTGTCAAAAATTTGGGCTATGATTGATGTAAAGCCCAAAGTTAGCGAGATGATAAATATAATCGAGTATAAATAAGGCAATTTTATAAACTCTTAATATATAATTTCGGTAATTTATAAAAAGGATTGTTTTTTTAATGATAAAGAGAATTTTAGAGTTTCTTGTCTCTAAGCACTATATTAGCATTTTGCCTATAGAGAGTAGTTTTTTTAAATATTTTACTTTTGAACAGCCCGTAAAGATGAATGACGAGGCGGTTAGATTAAACTACTCTCATCTCTCTCCATTTTCTAAATCGGATATAGTTTATAAAAATGAAGGAAATATTTTATATATCTGGTTTTATGAGAGAGATTTTTACAAATCAAAACTTCTAATTCCAGAAAGCTATCTTATTTATAAATATTTTAAGAACGAAAATACTTTGGTTATTTTAAAAGATGAAATCCAAAAAGTTGTGGTTATAAAGGATAATATGCTTCTCTCTCAAATTTCAAAAAAGAGTTTTGATAAGAAGTTTTTAAATCTTTTAAAAAAAGAGTATTCGATAGATAAAGAGATTAAACTCTCGTTAAGCGAATATAACGATATTTTGCAAAAAGCCTTTTACAGACTCTCTTTAAAAGATATTTTTGGATTTAGCCGTTTTTCCATAGATAAAAGTTTTTTTGAAAGAGTTTTAGAAAAAACGGCTTTGCCTATTTTATTTATCGTATTTTCCATTATAGCTATTGAATATGTAGAGTATTTCTATATTCAAAAAACAATATCTTCAAAAACAAAAGAGTATAGGGAGATTAAACGAAAAAGCGATTCCATAAGAAGGGAGATAGAAGATTTTGAAAATGAGGCAAAAAAGTATATAAATTTCAAAAAACATCATCAAGAGCCTTTCTATAAATTAACTATTCTCTCTTTTATAGCGGATGTGTTGAAAAAGAATAAATCCACTTTTATTTATACCAATCTTGCCGGAGGAGATGCGGTTGTCGTGGTTAAAACTCCAAATCCAAGCAAAGTGCTAAACGATCTTTTATCGTCAAAATATTTTCCGGATTTGCGGCTTATCTCTTCAAGAAAAGAGAGAGACGGGAATGAGACTGTAAGATTTGAAGGAAAATATAGTGCAAAGTAAAAATCTTTTATATATCTTGATAGCGGCCATTTTGTTTGTAAATTTTTACGGAGATTTGGCAAAAAGCAATGAAAAAAATATTAAAAAATTGAATTTAATAGAAAATAAGATAGAAAAAGAGGAGTGGGTTTCTTCTCATATAAAAGATATCAAAAAGACTTTGAAAGCTTATAAAGAAATTTTGAAAAAGAATCAAAATCTCTTCATCGAAGGCGATATCGACGCTATAGCTATGAATACTTTTCAGGAGAGTTTAAAGAAGGTTATAGCTTTATCAAAAGCAAAAGAGCTTGTAATTAAATGGGGGGAGCCTTATAAGATAGAAGAGGGATATTTTACCGCCCTTCCTATGAGAGTTGTGATAGACTGC
>JALVCR010000166.1 GCA_027009865.1 Campylobacterales bacterium | reverse complement strand
AGATGGCAGCGGCAATGGCGGCCGGTTATATGGTATTTAAAGATGAAGATCCAACATATGCCGCAAAACTTTTAGAAGAAGCCAAAGGGGTATATGAATTTGCCGATACCTACAAAGGAAACAAAGGCTATAAAGCAGCAAACGGATTTTATACTTCATACAGCGGATATTGGGATGAGTTGGCATGGGGAGCTGTATGGCTTTATAAAGCTACAGGTGAAACTAAATATCTTCAAAAAGCAAAAGAGTATGTAGAAAAATCTCAAAGTGCAATCTATTGGGCGCATAACTGGGATAATGTATCGGTTGGAACATATCTGCTACTAGCAAAAATTACAAATGATAGTTCATATCATCAAAAACTTCAAACCCACCTAAATAACTGGCTTTACAAACTCAAAAAGACGCCCGGCGGTTTGGTATTCTTGGATCAATGGGGCTCTTTGAGATATGCTTCTACAACGGCTTTTATCGCTCTATCTTACAGCGATATCGCGCCTGCTGATAAAAGGGCGCTTTATGTTGCTTTTGCCAAAAAGCAGATAGATTATATCTTGGGAGATAATCCAAGAGACGCAAGCTATGTGGTGGGTGTTGGTAAAAACTATCCTATTAATCCTCATCATAGAGCAGCCCATGATTCTCCTACCCATTCAATTGACAATCCAACTAACAACAGACATCTTTTAATAGGCGCTTTGGTAGGAGGCCCTGCAAGCGCAGATGATTTTGATTATAAAGATGATAGAAGAGATTATATAAGAAATGAGGTTGCTACAGATTATAATGCCGGGTTTACTTCTGCTTTGGCAAAACTTATCTCTTTGGAAAAATAAGATAACTATCCCGTATCTTTTTGATACGGGATAGTTTTATTTTAAAATTCCCTCCTGTCCTATGCGGTAGAGAGCAAAATCGTATTTTACCGGATCTTTAGGGTCAAATTTTTTTAGCGTTTGAGTTAGAAGTTTTGCGGCTTTAAAATCGTATGTTTTTCTATCAAGGAGATTTAGTTTTCTTGAAATATTAAAAGTGTGAGTATCGAGAGGAATTATCAAATCGCTTCTTTTTACCTCTTTCCAAAGCCCGAAATCTATATTATCCTCTCTAACCATCCATCTTAAAAACATATTCCATCTTTTATAAGGGGAAGATGGATTTTTGGATGGAATTTTTCCTATTAAAAAAGTATATCCTTGGGAAGAGTAGGGATATATTTGATAGATTGATTCTATAAGCTCTTTTATTCCCTCCAAAACTTCACCGTTTTTCTTATATCCTTTTAGAAAAATATCTTTTAGAGAGCTTTTTTCTTTAATTCTTTTTAAAGCTATGAAAAGAGCTGTTACATCTTTTGGTTTTTGAAAGCGATAATATCTGTTTGAAAGCTCTCTTTTTATCGTATCTTCATCTTTTTCAAGCAGAGAAAAATCAAGAGAGTTTAAAAATTTTACGATTTGATGAGCATTTCCATAAGCAAAAAGAGAGCATATCAGAGATGAAAACTCCTCTTTATATCTTTTTGCTACCAAAATTGGATCTGGTTTATCTAAAGTTATTTCATCTATTCTATTTCTTTTTAAAACCTCTTTATCCAAAAGCTTTTTTATCTCATCCAAATCAGACAAAAGACTCCTTTTTATTTGTTTTTGTTTGAAGATAATCGGAGATATTTATTAATGAGTAAATTACCAAAAATATCATAAGTCCCGGAAAAAAGCTAACCCACCACGCTATATCTATCACCTCTTTTCCTTCGCTTATAATCGTTCCCCAGCTAATTTGAGGAGGCATTATCCCAATACCTAAAAAACTAAGCCCGCTTTCTGCCAAAATAGCTCCTCCGACTCCAAAAGTAAAGCTTATAAAAAAGATGGGAGCTAAAAGGGGAGCGTAATACTTTAATATGATTTTGCTTTTTTTAACTTTTGCTATTTTTAATATTTTTATAAAAGGTTTTGATGTTATTTCAAAAGCTTCGCTTCTTATCATTCTTGCCGTAGTCATCCATCCGGTTATCGAGATTACCGATATCAAAACCCATACCGAAGCGTTTACATAGCTTATTAAGGCTAAAAGCAAAAAGAATGTCGGAAAAGTTAAAAACAGATCCACAACTATTACAAATATTTTATCTACCGTTTTTTTGAAAAATCCGGCGCTAACTCCGGCTATCAATCCTATAAAGCTTGAAATTATTGCGCTTCCAACTCCAATAATTAAAGAGATTTTTCCTCCCTCCATCACTCTTGCCAAAAGATCCCTTCCAAGCCTGTCAGTTCCCATAGGATGAGAGAGGGATGGGGGAAGTAAAATTGCCTCTTTATTTAGAAGATATGGCGATTCATGATAAAAATAGTGTCCAAAAAAAGAGAAAATAAAAACGAAAATTAATAAAAAGATACTAAAATAGGGCGTTTTCACCAATAATTTCCTACTGTTTTATGCCAAGCAACACATCAAGCATTTTGTCAATTGTGGTTATTACTTTGGCGTTTGCCGTATAACCGGTTTGATATTTTATCAAATTTGTAAGTTCTTCGTCTATATTTACGCCGCTTATGCTTTGAAACTCTTTATAAACGCTGTTATAAAGCGCGGTGGAAGTATCTTCGCTTCTTTTTGCATTTTCCGCATCCGAGGCCATATTTGAGGTTAGATAGGAGTAAAATCCATATAAAGTATCGTTTGTAGTCTGGGTGTTGTCTATTTTAAAATCGACTCTATCATATTGAAGCTGAACCATTTCGTTGGCTACTTCGTTATTTCCCTCTACTGGCGCCATATAGGCTTCTATTTTGTCTGGATTTTGAGCATATTCGTTTTTTAAGGCTATATTTTTTGCGCTGTCTCCA
>JALVCR010000165.1 GCA_027009865.1 Campylobacterales bacterium | reverse complement strand
CTTTTAAGAGATATGGTATCGGTAACAACCAGCTCGTCAAGCTCTCCCTCTTCTATTCTCTCATAAGCCTTGCCGCTTAAAACCGCGTGAGTGCAGCACGCCATAACGCTTGTAGCTCCTTTATCTTTTAGCACTTTGGCAGCTTTTACGATAGTTCCGGCGGTATCTATCATATCGTCAAGCAAAATCACATCTTTTCCCTTAACATCACCGATAATATTCATAACTTCGCTCACATTTGCCCTCTCTCTTCTTTTATCCACAATTACCATATCAAGTCCAAGCTTTTCGGCAAAATTTCTGGCTCTTGCAACTCCTCCGATATCTGGGCTTGCAATAATAGGATTTTTTAAATTTTTCCTCTCCACATAATCTTTGAAAACTATCGAACCGTAAAGATTATCAACCGGAATATCGAAAAATCCCTGAATCTGTCCCGCATGCAAATCCATGGTAACGATTCTATTAATTCCTGCTACCTGAATCAAATTGGCAACAAGTTTTGCGCTTATTGGAACTCTGGGAGCTGCTTTTCTATCCTGTCTTGCATAGCCAAAATAGGGAATTACAGCAGTTATCTCATTGGCTGAGCTTCTTCTTAGAGCATCTGTTAAAATCAAAAGCTCCATCAAATTATCGTTTGCGGGCGCGCAAGTTGACTGTATTATAAAAACGTTTCTACCTCTAACGCTTTCGCTTATCTGCACGCCTATCTCGCCGTCGCTAAATCTCTTAATCTCAGCTTGAGAAAGGGGCATAGTCAAATATTTGGCAACAAGTTTTGAAAATTCCAAATTGGCGCTTCCCGAAAAGACTTTATAGCCTCTCATTTAAACTTCCTTTAAAAAAAATTTCTGCCCGTAATATAATTAAAACTTCATTAAAACTCTATATAATCAAAAGAAAAATAGTTAAAAATTTATGCTTTTTGCCACTTTTTATAAAGATAAAAGTATATTATTAAAGATATTAAAATCATTAGCAAAGAGAGAATCTGTCCCATAGTCATCCATCCGCAGCATACAAATCCAAGCTGGGGATCTGGCTCTCTAAAAAATTCGGCTATAAACCTTGCCGTCCCGTATAAAATCCCATAAAGAGTAATAAGCTCTCCGTTAAATCTTTTTCTTCTTCTATACCAAAAAAGTATTAAAAAGACAACTATTCCCTCCAAAAAAGCTTCATAAAGCTGAGAGGGGTGCCTTAAAACGCCAAAAACATAAATCCCCCACGAAACATCGGTAGCCCTTCCTATCAGTTCCTGATTTAAAAAGTTTCCAATTCTTCCAAAAACATAAGCCAAAGGAACCGATAAAGCCACAATATCCAAAAGCATCCAGACATCAACTCTATATTTTTTGGAAAAAAGAAAAGTTGAGACCAAAAAACCGATAATCGCCCCGTGATAGCTCATTCCCCTGATTCCGACAAACTCTCCGTTATGGTAGGGATTAAACATCTGCCAGGGATGGAGAAGATAGTAAGATGGATTTGGATCGTAAAAGATAAAATATCCAATTCTAGCTCCCAAAATCACACCTATTTCAGCCCACCAAAAATAGCTCTCCAAAGTATGTTTTGATATGGGATAGTTATCCTTTTTTACAAACCATGTTGCAAGAAAAAGGGCGCTAACTAAAGCTAAAACATACATTATCCCATACCAGTGGACTTTGAAACCGAAAATATTAAAAGCTATGGGATCAAAATGGTTATAGATATAGTGCCAATACTCCAAAATCTACTCCAAAGCTTTAGCTATCAATTCGATAGGATTCTTAAAAACCGCATCTACGTTAGCTTCATTTAAAGAGTTGCTTATCTGCATTCTGCAAGCGCTGCACTCAGCCGAGACTATTTTGGCTTTGGTATCTTGTATCATCTTAGCTTTCGGCTCTCCGGCTTTTTTAGCTAAATGAAATTTCTCAGTTTGCATCGTAACTCCGCCAAAACCGCAACATCTATCGGGATTGCTCATCTCCTTTAGATTAAAAGAGATTTTCAAAAGCTCTCTTGGCTCATTATAGATTCCTTGAACCTTTTTGGCATGACAGGGATCGTGATAGGTAATAAGCTCATCTATCTTTTTGCCTCTTTCTTTTAAAATATCTTTTAAATTTGTATGCTTATAGAGCCATTCGGTAGCCATAAATATTTTATCGTTAAGTTTTTTGGCTCTCTTTGCCCACTCAATCATTCCCCTGTTTTCAAAAAATACCTCCCAATCATGCTTTATCATAGCAGAACATGTAGCTTCGGGAATAATTATCGCATCCACTTCGTCAATAAAACTTTCAAAATACTCTATATTCTCTTTTGCCAAAACCTCAACCGTTTTGAAATCTCCGGTAAAATAAGCTGGAGCTGCGCAACATTTTTGCTTTTTTGGGATAAAAACCTCATATTCTAAAGTTTTTAAAATCTTTATTAAGCTATCTCCAATGGAAGTGTAGTTATAGTTTGCAAGACATCCTATAAAAATAGCTACTTTGCCTCTTTTTCCAAAGCTTATTCTCTCATCATAGCTATTTAGAAAACTTTTGCTTGCCAAAGAGGGAAGAAGTCTTCCCTTTTTTATCATAGGAAGAGAGAATCTTGCTAAAATTCCTCCCCTTTTTTCATCTTTTTTAAAAGCACAGGAGTGAAAAACATAACCAAGTTTATTTGCCAAATCCATAATTTTTCTATGTCTAAGCAGAAAGAAAAAAGCTCTTTTAAACCAAGATATCCCATATTTTTGGGCTATATCATATCTTACCTCTTCTATTACCATATCTACGGGCAAATCGTTTGGACAGATATCGGTGCAGTGAGTGCAAAGAAAGCAGCTTTCAAAAATATCTTTGGCATTTTTATCCAATTCAA
>JALVCR010000164.1 GCA_027009865.1 Campylobacterales bacterium | reverse complement strand
GGAGGCGGAAGAGGAATGAGAGTAGTAAGCAAAGAGAGCGAGATGGAAAATGCTTTCTTTGCGGCCGAAAGCGAAGCTTTAAGCGCTTTTGGAGACGGAACTATCTATATGGAAAAATTTATTCAAAAACCAAGACATGTGGAAGTCCAGATATTAGCCGATAAATATGGAAATGTCGTGCATGTGGGAGAGAGAGACTGCTCTCTTCAAAGAAGACATCAAAAACTAATAGAAGAATCTCCTGCCACCATTTTGGATGAAAAGACAAGAGAGAAGCTTCTTCAAACGGCCGTCAAAGCTGCAAAAGCCATCAATTATGAAAATGCGGGAACTTTTGAATTTCTTGTGGATAAAGATAGGAATTTTTATTTTATGGAGATGAACACAAGACTTCAGGTAGAGCATCCAGTAAGCGAAATGGTCGGAAATATCGATATAGTCGAATGGATGATAAAAATAGCCGAGGGAAAAGAGCTTTTAAAACAAGAAGAGATAGAGCTAAAAGGCCATGCGATAGAGTGCAGAATCACGGCCGAAGATCCGGTTAAATTCATCCCAAATCCCGGCAAAATTACAAAATGGATAACTCCCGGCGGAAGAAACGTAAGGATAGATTCCCACGTATATCAAGATTATGTAGTGCCTCCATATTACGACTCTCTTATAGCAAAACTGATAGTGTGGGGAGAAAACAGAGACAGAGCCATATCAAAAATGTATGAAGCCCTAAGGGAATTTAAAGTGGAGGGGATAAAAACGGTTATAGACTTCCACAAAGAGATGCTTAAAAACCCAGATTTTCTGATGAATAATTACGATACGAATTACCTTTCCTAAGAGGATTTCCCTCTTAGGCGTAGATTTTCGAAGGTTTGAAATCTTTTAGGATATTTTTAAATATATTCTCCAATCTCTCCTTCTCTTTCTCATTTTCTTTTAATATTTTTTCAAAGTTATCTAAAAGGGAGCTTTTTAGATACTCATCTTTTTGCAAACTCTCACCCTTTAGAGGCTTTATTAAGTTAGAAATTTCAAAAGAGAGCTTATCATCATCTTTATTCTCGCCCAAGAAAAATTTATCGACTATCTTTTTTACCTTTTTTAAAGCAGCCTCTATCTCTTTTTTATCCCTTTCATCTATCCCGTCTCCCTCATAATGAAGAGAAATTCCCCTCTCTCTTGTTAAAAGAAGCTCTCTTGTTTGAAATCCTCTTTTAGAAGATTTGCTATAATCAAGACTCTTTTTATCATAAATATTTAATGAAATCTCATCTCCTGAGCTTGTTTTGAAAGAGAAATCCAAACTTTTTAAATTATAGGAAGAAACAGAAGAAGTCATACAATATCCTAAAATATTTTAGGATTAAATCGGTCTATTTCAAAAAAAGTTTATCCCTTAATCCATCCGCCCCCTATTACCCTCTCTTTGTCGTAAAATACCGCAGCTTGTCCCGGAGCTACTCCCTGAACGCTTTTTTTTAAAAAAACTTTAGCCCTGTCTCCTTCTACCTTTACTTTGCATGGAATTTTTGGGCTTTTATATCTTATTTTAACGAAAGAATCAAAACTTTTCTCATTTATAAAAAAATTTATATCTTCTATCTCAAACTCTAAAACATCAAGCTCCTCTTTTTTCCCGACAACTATTCTATTTTCCTTTGCGTCTATTTTCAAAACATAATGAGGCTCTGTAGCGCCAAAAACTCTAAAGCCTCTTCTTTTTCCTATCGTATAGTGCATATATCCTCTATGCTCTCCTATCTCTTTTCCATCTTTATCCACAACTCTGCCTGGCAAATCTATCTCATAATGTTTCTTTAAAATATCCACATACCCATCTTCTACGAAACATATCTCCGTGCTCTCTTTTTGCTTTGCAATATCTTTTAAAACTTCTATATTTTTGGCTATCTCTTTTACCTCCTCTTTTAAAAGAGAGCTTAGGGGAAATAAAACAAAAGGAAGATTTTCCCTTTTTACGAAAGCTAAAAAGTAGCTTTGATCTTTGCTTTTATCTTTAGCCTCCGCAATAAAACCCTCTTTTATCGCTGCATAATGCCCCGTGGCGATTTTGTCAAACCCCTCTTTCCTTGCATAAGAGACTAAAAGCCCAAGCTTTATAACTCTATTGCAAACCACACAAGGATTTGGAGTCAGCCCCTCTTTATAGCTTTTTACAAAATAGTCATAAACCTCTTTTTCAAAACTCTCGCCAAAATCTACGACTCTATAGGGAATATTAAGATAAGAGGCTACTTTTTGAACATTTTTTATATTCTCTTTATGATACTCCTCATTTTTATGAAGCTTAAAATATACCCCTTCTACTTCATATCCCTCTTTTTTAAGAAGATAAGCGGTTACAGAAGAGTCAACCCCTCCGCTCATAGCTACCAAAACTTTCATCTTAACTGCTGCAATCTCTCTTTCTGGGTTCCTATTTTAACTATCTGAACTCCAAAATTTCCATCTACAATAACAACTTCTCCTTTTGCTATCACTTTATCGCCTACTAAAATATCCAAAGGCTCATTTGCAAGCTGATCAAGCTCGATAACAGAGCCTATATCCATATTCAAAACATCTTTTAAAAGCATCTTTTTTGTGCCTATTCTAACTCTAATTGGAAGTTTTACATCCAAAATCAAAGAGATGTTTCTAAGCTCTTCAGAAGAGAGACTTCCAACCCTCTCTTCATCTTCGCTTTGGCAAGTCTCTTTTTCGCTTTGCTCTTTTTCTTCCTTAACTTCAAGTTTGTCATCCAATTTAAGATATAAATTCTCATCTATTAAAAAATAGATTTTATCCTCTATTTCATTTATGGAGAAACTATAAATATAGAGTTTCTTAAACTCCAATAGACTAAC
>JALVCR010000163.1 GCA_027009865.1 Campylobacterales bacterium | reverse complement strand
TATATCTTGGGCGAATTTCTCCTTTAAAACGGAGTTTGTCTGCGCCGCGCCGCCATATTTTATAACTACGATTTGATTGTTAAACTGTTTTATAAAAGGAAGAGCGTCAAGTAGAGTTTGAACCGTTTGAATCTTTTTTTGCAATTTTGAAAATCCCTTTTTAAATTTTTAGGCAATTTTACCAAAATTGTATATAAAATCATCGCACTTTTTTAAAATTTTCTCTTCTATTTTTATTTCAAGCTCTAAAATGGAAAGGGGAAGGTTAAACTTCTCCATCTTTACCGCATCTTTTTGGGTAGTTAGAATGGAAGAGGCGTTATATTTTTGAATTAGCTTTACGATTTCTTCTTTTTTAAAATTGTAATGATCAGGAAAATAGATCTTCTCTACTACTTTGGGAAGGAAAGAATCAAGTCTTTTTGGCTTTGATATTGCGGTTATTAGAATCATTCTTTGTGTAGGATTTTTAATTTTCACCTCTCTTTTAAAATCGATATTCTCTTGTAAAATCAAAGAGGCAAATTTTTCAAAGCTTTTTGGCTCTCTAAAGGGGCCGCTTGGAAGACAGAAACTGTTTTTGTAATTTCCAGATTTTAAAAGGATATCAAATTTTTTTATTTTAGCTTTGCTAAACCCGTCATCTAAAAAGACTATTTTGCATCCAAGCTCTTTTGCCTTTTTTATTCCCTCTTCTCTATTTTCGCTTACTATAACGGAGGCGTTTTTTAAAAGCTTTGCATAAAGCATAGCCTCATCCCCGCTTGTTTGAACGTCGGTTAAAATCTTTCCTCTTTTAGAAACTACCATAAGCCCTTTTGATTTTCTTTTGTATCCTCTTAAAACTATGGCTAAGTTTTCGTATCTTTTTGCCAAAGCTATGGTAAAAGGGGTTTTTCCGCTTCCTCCGACTATCAAATTTCCAATGCTTATTATTGGAATATCAAAGTTTTTAGGTTTTGAGAAAGCTCTTTTTGAGATAACTATCAAACAGTATAAAAAAGTTAGGGGAAGAAGCGAAAAAGAGATAACTCTTTGCAAAAAATTTGGACGAAAGAGATAATCTTCCGTCCATAAAATAACTTTTTTAGTATCCATTATATATTTTTAAATCCATTTATGGGCAACCTCTGCTATTTTCTCACATACGTAATATGCTTCCTCATTACTCATTGCAGAATATATAGGAAGTGACAAAATTTGCTGATAATTTGCAAGAGCATTTGGGAAATCATAAACTCTTAAATTATATTTATGTTTGTAATATGTGAGAAGATGAATGGGAATAAAATGAAGTCCGGTATAAACTCCTCTTTCTTTTAATTCTCTTGCAAATCCATCTCTATTTTTATCTATTTTAATTATAAAGAGATCAAAATTGTGCTCTCTTACCTTTTTAGGAAGTTCGACATGAGGTAAATCTTTAAGTTTTTCATAATAAATTTGGGCTATCTCTCTTCTTCTTTGTATAAATTTATCATTTTTTTGAAGCTGGGCAAGACAGAAAGCTGCGTTAAGCTCGCTTATATCATATTTGCATCCTATATCGATTACATCGTAAACATATCCCAAGTTTCCGTATTTATCCCATTTGTTAGTAGTTAGCGCATGATTTTTAAGAAGTTTTGCTCTTTGTTGCAGAGTTTCATCTTCGGTAACCATCATTCCTCCGTATGCTACCGCTTTCATTCTTTGAGGATTGAAACTAAAAACTGTTATATCTCCTCCCGTAGATCCTATCTTTTTTCCTTTATAGGTAGCTCCCATTGCGTAAGAAGCATCTTCTATTACTTTTACTCCATACTCTTTTGCAAGAGAATATATAGCGTCTAAATCTGCAGGCTGACCTCCTATATGAGATACAAAGACTCCTTTTAGTTTTTTGTGCTTATGAATTTTTAGCGCTTCTTCCAATTTTTTGGGATCCATATTGAAATCATCTTTATTTATGTCTACAAAAATTGGCTCGGCATCAAAATGTCTTATAACTTCAGCTACTGAAGGAAAGGCATTTACAGAACAGATCAGTTTATCTCCCCTTTTTAAATCCAAAGCACACATAGCAAGATGTTTTGCTGCCGTTCCATTATTTGTAGAAATGGCGTAAGAGGTTCCTATATACTCTTTAAACTTCTCTTCTAATTTTTCTACTTTACTTTCACCCTTTAGGTTTAGAACTTCATCAATAAGCGATTTTTCCGTTTCGTCAATATCCGGTTTAAAAAATGGAACTTCCATAATACAGTCTCCTTTTTATAATATAGTTTACTTTTAGCATAGCAATAGGTTTAAAGGTAAAATAAGACTACCTATTTTGCTTTCTTAGAAAATATTATATTGGATATACTCTTAATAGCTTCTTTTAATTATAATGTTATTTTTTAAGAAAACTTAATTAAAGTAAACTATATTTTATCTTTTTAAAGGTTAAGGAAGATATGTTACAGATTTAAACCGTTTTTATTTATATTTTGGGAGTTTTGATTTTAAAATATGCTCTTCAAAAACTAAAGCTATAAAAGTTGCAGTAAAAATTTTCATATCGTTTAGCACTCCTATAACCTCTATCTCTCTTCTTTTTCCTTTTTGATATTTTTCATAAGCTTCAAAATATAGTACATCTCCAACTTTTGCCGGAGCTAAAAATTCAACTTCGCTGCTTAAGGGAGCAGCATTTGGATCATTTACTGAAGCCATAGCGGCCAAAAGAGCGGCTGAAAAAATTACGCCGGCATTTAAAAGATCTTTACTATCAGCTCTCATCTCCTCGTTTGTCGTAAGTATAACTTTGGCATATCCGGCTCTAAGCTCTACCAACCTTCCAAAAAGCTCTCCTGGAACCTTATCGTAAGTTTTTAAAAAATGCTCTTCTTCTTTTTTCTCTTTTAAAGGAGTTTCTATCTCTTCTTGCATACTCTCTCTTTTTTTAAAAAAAATCGTCTATTTGGAGAATATGTTTAGAGATTTATAATCTATTAAATTTTTATCGCACTCTTTATGATAAAAGCCTTGAGCGTCGTAATACTCTCTGCATTTATTATAATATTTTGTATCTATTCCTCTTTCGTTAAAAAAGAGACAACCGCTCAACAAAAATGGTATAATTAAAATTAATACTTTTTTCATAATGGAATATTATCTAATTAAAGTTTTAAAACGGATATTGAAAATGAGAGAAATTATAGATATTTTTAAAAATATTTCAAAAATTCCCCATTGCAGTTTTAAAACCGATAAATTTAGGGATTTTTTAATAAAAGAGGGTAAAAATACTTTAGCTAATGTTTCAATCGATAGATTTGGAAATATTCTCTTTAAAAAAGGTTCTCCCAAAATAGCTTTGCAGGCTCATTACGATATGGTATGCATCGGCAAAGCTCCCAATATAGAGATAATTGAAGAAGATGGATTTTTGAAAGCTGTTGATTCCTCTTTAGGAGCTGACAATGGTATAGGTGTTGCTATGGGGCTCTATTTTTTGAAAAAATATAAAAATATCGAAGTTTTATTAACTTCCGATGAGGAAGTTGGATTGATAGGCGCCCAAAATTTAGAGCTTTCCTTGGAATCTAAAAATTTATTGAATTTAGATAGCGAAGAGGAGGGGGATATTTTTGTAGGATGCGCGGGGGGAGTTGATATTTTTGCAAAGAAAAAGATTGAGTTTGAGAAAATAGATATAAAAAAGGAATACTCTTTTTTTAAAATCTCTATAAAGAATCTCCCCGGCGGACATTCCGGAATTGATATAGATAAAGGCATTAAAAACGCAATAAAAGAGCTTGCATATTTATTAAAAGATTTAGGAGATATAAAAATAGTCTCGATAGAGGGGGGAGAGGCTTTAAACTCTATTGCAAAAAATGCTTACGCTATAGTGGCTTCAAAAAATTTAAAAGAGTGTTTTGAAGATAATTTTGAGATAGTGAAATTAGATGAAAATTTTGAAAAGAGTATAAAAGATACAAACGAGTTAATAAATATGCTCTGCTCCTTTTCTCAGGGAGTTAGAAGCTGGGAGAGGAGGTTTGATATTCCAAAAACAAGTATAAACCTTGGCAAAGTTTATATCGAAAATAATTTTTTGAATATGGAATTTTTTGCAAGGTCAATGGAAAATGAAGAGCTTGAGAGAATAAAGAAAGAGACGATATGTTTTTTGGAAAGTTTTGATTTTTTTATTGAAACTAAACATCAATTTCCAGCTTGGAAGCCGGATATAAATGATTTTTCAAAAAAAGTTTTGGAAATTTCAAAAAAATATTTTAAAAATCCTAAATTTAAAGCTATTCACGCAGGGCTTGAATGCGGTATTTTGAAAGATAAATTCAAAAGTATAAACGTAGTTTCAATAGGCCCTAATATCTATTTTCCACACTCTACAAAAGAGAGATGTGAAATAGACTCTGTCTTTAGAGTAGCTAAAGTAGTGGACGAACTTATAAAGGAGTTGCAATGAGTCTTAAAAAATCGATAGATATCCCAATAGGCTCCCCCATGCCTGAATTTGAGCTTAAGGATCCAAATGGAAGAGTTTATAAAAGCAAAGATTTAATGGGCAAGAACGGGCTTTTAATCTATGTTACCTGCAATCACTGCCCTTATGCCAAAGCGGTTTGGAAAAGATTGGTCTTGGCTGCAAAGTTTGCTAAAAAGCTTGATATAAACGCGGTAGCCATAAATCCTAATATCCATCCAAATTATCCTGAAGATTCACCGGCCAATATGCTTGATGTGATTAAAAAGTATGATGTCAATTTTCCATATCTTGTGGATGAAACGCAACAAGTGGCAAAAGATTTAAAAGCTCAATGCACCCCGGATATCTATCTGTATGATTCTAACGGAAAGCTTTTTTATCACGGAAGAGTGGATGATAATTGGCAAAATGAAGATGAAGTTACCAAAGAGGAGTTAAAAGAGGCTATAATGCTTCTTTTTACAGGCAAAGAACCCCCTAAAATCCAAAAACCATCTATGGGATGCTCCATTAAATGGAGAGATACGGTTTTGGGGTAGAGGGATTAAAAATCCCTCTTTAAAAGGGCGTCCACCTTTAAAATTGTAATTATTTTATCTTTTCTTTTTCCAATTCCCTGAACCATTCCTTTCTCTTTTTGTAAGTTTTCAGGGGGAGTGTCTATTTTATCAGCATTCATTCTTATAGCTTCCGTTAGTTTATCAATAATAAAACCTACAATATTTTCTTCATGTTTCATAACTATGTATCGAGTTTCCGGAGTTTGCTCTGCTGGAGGTAGATTAAATTTTCTTCTAAGATCAATTAAAGGAATGACATTTCCTCTTAGATTAAAAACCCCCATAACATATTCTGGGACTCCTGGAACTCTTGTATATTCTATAGGTTTTATTATCTCTTGAATATTTAAAATCGGAATTGCAAACTCTTCCTCTCCTACTATAAATCCTACAAGTTGGACAATATTTTCGCTTTCAAACTCCTCTTTTGTCTCTTTGTTTAGAGATTGGTTTTGATTTTCCTGTTTTTTTAGAATTTGTTTTAATGGATTATTATTCATTTTGCCATCTCCGTTGCTGTTAATTTAATATTTCTGCTTACAGTATTTACAAGGTATTCTGGAGAGTAGGGTTTTGTTATATACTCTGTCATTCCAACTTCAATTCCTCTTAATCTGTCTGATTTTGATGTTCTTGAAGTTACGGCTATTAGAGGAATATGTTTATATCTTGAATATTTTTTAATTTCTGAAGCCAAAGTATAACCGTCCATTCTTGGCATCTCTATATCTACTAAAATGGTGTCAAGATCGTATTTATTGGATTTAACTATCGTTAAAGCCTCTACTCCATTTGTGGCTTCCACTATATTGATTCCAAGTTTGCTTAAGGCCTTTTTCATAATGGCTCGATCCGTTTTACTGTCATCCACTATCAAAACCGTATAATCGGAAGGGGAGCTTTTTACTTTTTTTGGTTTTTTTGCATCTTCTACAATATTTGTTTTGATATTTTTGGAAAGCTCCATTAAAGCGGCTATATCTACAATTAGAGTAACTCTTCCATCCCCTCTTATCGTAGCTCCCGCTATTCCTTCAATTCCTTGCAGATAATCTCCCATAGATTTTATAACTATCTCCTCTTGTCCTATCAAAGTATCAACAATAATTCCAAGTTTTGATTCGGCAAGCCCTATTACCACTACATAAGCGTGATCGTTTGCGTCATATACCTGCTCTACGCCAAATATGTCTGAAAGTCTTGCAAGATATAAAATTTCATCTCTTAGTCTCAAAACATTTCTTCCCTCTATCATATATATATCTTCTAAAGATATTCTAACAGTTTCTAAAACTGATGCGAGAGGAATGGCATAATACTCCTCTTGAACGCCTACTAAGAGAGATTGAATAATTGCCAGTGTCAAAGGAATTTTTAGTTTTATAACGGTTCCCTTTCCAAGCTCGCTGTCTATATCTATAATTCCGTTTAATTTTTCTATGTTGGTTTTTACAACATCCATACCAACGCCTCTTCCCGATACGTTGGTAACCTGTTTAGCGGTGGAGAAGCCCGGTTTGAAAATCAGATTGAAAGCTTCTTTAACTCCCATATTTTGGGCTTCTCTTTCTGAAATTAAACCTTTCTCAAGAGCTTTTTGTTTTAATATTTCAGGATCGAGTCCTTTTCCGTCATCTCTTACTTCTATTACTATCTGATTTCCCTCATTATAAGCTTTAAGCTCTATTCTGCCTTTCGAAGGTTTTCCAAGCATTTTTCTCTCGTCTGCACTCTCTATTCCGTGATCGCAAGAGTTTCTTATGATGTGAACTAAAGGATCTCCTATCTCTTCTATAATGGATTTATCAAGTTCTGTATCCTCTCCGGAGATTATCAATTCTATATCTTTGTTTAACTCTCTTGAGAGATCCCTAACAAGTCTTGGAAATTTATTAAAAACTTTTGCTATCGGAAGCATTCTTGTCTTCATAACCGCTATTTGGAGGTCTGTGGTAACTACCGAGATGGATGATACTACCTGATTTAACTCCTCTAAAAATTTCTCTCCCTCATATCTCTCTTCTACATCGTCATATATCTTTAAAAGACGGTTTTTACCTAAAACAAGCTCTCCTATTAAATTCATCAAATGATCAAGTCTTTTAACTTCAACTCTAATTGTCTGCTCTAAAGATGAAGGAGAAGATTTTTGAATCTCTTTTTTAGGTTTTGGTGCCTCCTTTTTTGGTTTGGGGGGCTCTTTTTTTTCCTCCTTTTTATTTTTATCTTCTAATTTCTTTTGAGCTTTTTTAAGTTCTCTTCTTTTTTTATCTTCCTCTTTTCTTTTTTTTAGGAGTTTTTCTATTTCTGCTTCTATCTCCTCTTTGCTCATATTGGAGTAGTCTATCTCTTCTTCACTATTTTCTTCTTTATTTTCGTTTTGTTTCTCTTTTTCCTCTTTATCTTCGCTCTCATACTCTTCTATCTCTTTTCCATTTGATATGGCGTCAAGTTTTTTGCAAATCTCGTCTATATCTATTGAGCTATTTTGATCGCTTCCGGTATCTCTAATTTCTTGAAGGAGAGCTTTCATATAATCTATCGACTCCAAAACTACATCCATAACTTCCGGAGTCATTTTAAGCTCGTCTCTTCTTGCTTTATTTAACACATCTTCCATATGGTGGGTTAATTTTGTCAAAACATCAAAATTTAAAAAGGAACTTGAGCCCTTTATTGTGTGAGCTACTCTAAAAATTGAGTTTAAAAGTTCTAAATCTTCCGGATTATTTTCAAGTTCTACCAAATCTTGATCTATCTGGTCTATAAGTTCGAAAGCTTCTATTAAAAAATCTTCTATTATCTCTCTCATATCTTCCATAAGATTTCCTTCTCCAGTTTAAATTAATCTCTCTCGTAATTTTCCAAAACGGAATAGACTTCTTTATAAAATTTTGAAGCGTCAAATTTGGTCAAATATGCATCCCCTCCGGCATCTTTTCCCCTGATTTCACTGAAATTATCGCTTATTGAGGAGTTAAAGACTATGGGAATGGATCTAAATCTTGCATCGTTTTTTACTCTTGAAGCAAAATGAAAGCCATCCATTTGAGGCATCTCCACATCGCTTATAATGATTTTAAGCTCTTGGCTGATTCTGTCTCCATATTTTTCATAAAGTTCATCAAGCTTTTGCAGTCCATCCATTCCATCTTTTGCCTCTATAACTTTCATCCCCATTTTTATAAGCGCGTCTTTTACAAGTTTTCTTGCTATTGTGCTATCATCAAGAATCAAAGCGGTTCCGTTAATTTGTTTTATTTTATCGTCTTCTATTTCAATATTTGGTTGATAAATTCCAAGGTCTTCAACTACGCTTTCTAAATCCAAAATAAGCAAAACTTCGTTATTTTCAATTTTTGTAACTCCGGTTATCTTGCTTTTGTCCAAAACTCCGTTTCCGGAGCTAAATGTAGCCGGTTCTATATCGCTCCAGCTTATTCTTCTAATTCTCTTTGCTTCATGCACTATAAAACCTATTAGGATATTGTTAAATTCGGTAATTATGATTCTTGGTGATTTTTTATATTTTTTAGGCTCTTTTATATTCATCCATTTTGCAAGATTTATAACGGGAATTACTACTCCTCTTAAATCAAATATTCCTTCTATATATTTTGGAGCTCCCGGAAGTTCCGTTAGTTTTGGCATTTTTATTATTTCTCTTACTTTAGATACGTTTACTCCGTAAATTCCTTCGTAAACTTTTCCTTTTTCCGATTTAAAGAGCCTGAAATCGACAAGCTCCATCTCATTGGAGCCGGCTTTTAAAACATTATCCTTTTCAAACATTCCTCTTATCCTTTAAATGACTTAGAATGGAATTCTAAAATTAAATATCGTTAAATTTGATTTTTTATTTATAGCTTTTTAAAAAATTTTTTATTCGGATTCGTTTTTTTTACCCCTTATCTTTTTATTAAAAAAATAAAAGATAATATATAAAAATAATTTATAATTATTTTGTTTCGAAATATTACTTATAATAAATTTATTTCGAAAAATCTATATAAGTTTTAGTTATAATTAAAGTTAAAATGATAAACTACTCTAAACGGTAAAACTTCTCGAAAAATAGGTTTTAAAGCAAAACTTATTATAAAAAGAAGTTTTACTTATTTTTCATAGAAAGGAGACTTTATGAAGCTCGGCTTTTTGGTAGACCTCAATCTTTGTATGGGGTGTAAAGCTTGCGAAGTAGCTTGCAAAGTTGAGAATAATGTGCCTTTGCACAGCTGGAGGCTTAGGGTTAAATATGTGGATGTCGGGACATATCCTGAGACTAAGAGAACGTTTACTCCTCTTAGATGCAATCACTGCGAGGATGCTCCTTGCGAGAGAATCTGTCCGGTAAGCGCTCTTCATTATCTTGATAATGGAATAGTAAATATAGATAAAGAGAGATGCATAGGGTGTGCTGGATGTATGATGGCCTGTCCTTATGGAGCTATTTATATGGATCCTGAGACCAATACCGCCGATAAGTGTACTTTCTGCGCTCACAGAGTTGCAAGCTCCATGATGCCGGCATGTGTTGTGGCTTGTCCTGTGGAGGCGAATATATTTGGAGATTTGGACGACCCAAACAGCAACATAAGCAGATATATCATGGAAAATCAGAAAAACGGCGGCGTTAAGGTTAGAAAACCTGAGAAAAATACTCATCCAAAACATTTTTATGTTGGAGGCGGCGAGGTTCAATTAAATCCTCTTGCAAGCAAAAGAGAAGAGGGCTTCAATCTCTTTAATAAAATTACTCATTTAGACCATATAGGAGGGCACTAATGGTAGAGCATACAATAGCTGCGACAAATGCCGTCGTTACTTTGGACGTTCCTATTCCTCAAGTTATTTGGGGATGGATGATAACTTTGAATATGTGGGCTAAAAGTATAGGAACAGGTGTTGTGTTAGTAGGCGCTTATCTTCTTGCAAGATATGCCAAAGAGACCGATAGCAAAGTTAGAGTCTATATGCCTATCATCTCTTTTATCTTTTTAAATATTTTTCTTTTGTTTACTCTTTTAGATTTGCATCAGCCTTTTAGAATGATAAATATATTCCTTCATCCTCATTTTACTTCCGCAATTACGGTGGGAGCTTGGATGGCAACCATTTTTACAGGTATTATTTTTATTCTATCTTTGATTGCGGTTAAAAAATATATTTTAAATAAAGAATGCAAACTTGAAAAGCTTTATGATCCTCTTTTGAAACTGGCTGTTGTTTTGGCTATTCCCGTAACTTTATACACAGCTACTATTATGGGGGAGGCCACAGCAAGAGAGCTTTGGCAGACTCCAACTGAGCTTGCTCAAATGCTTTTGGCGGCTTTGCTTTGCGGAAGCGCGGTATTTTTGTTAATAGGCGGAGAGTGGAGTTTTGAAGTTAAAAGAGATTTAGCCATTATTTTGGGAGCAAGCGCATTTTTATCTTTCACTATCTATATGGGA
>JALVCR010000162.1 GCA_027009865.1 Campylobacterales bacterium | reverse complement strand
GAGGAAGCTGAAACAAAATCATCCCCGTATGAGATTTTAAAGGCTTTATTAAATGGAGAAAAAGATAAAGTTCCTCTTTAGCATCTTTTAATTTCTTATAATGAGTTATGCCTCTGTAAGCCTTTAAGGAATATAAAAAACCGCTACTTGCCTTTTTTGCCCAATTCTCCACGCTTTTTTGTTTTGGCAGATGATAAAAAACAGAATTTAACTCCACCGTATCAAAATTCTGAATATAAAAATCAAGATATTTGCTTTTTGAAAGATCCTCAGGATAAAAAACTCCTTTCCAATCTTCATAATAAAAGCCGGATGTCCCTATATAGGCTCTCATTTTATGCTCTTTTTTAATCTTTTAATTTTCTTGTTTGCTTCTATTATTCTATCTATTTTTATTTTCCCATTTAAAATTTGATTATAAACAATATCCACTATTTCAGAAACTTTTATGTCATATTTTCCTTGATTTGCAAAAATGAGCATATCTGTCCCCGAATTTATGGCAAGTGTCAAAGCATCTTTTAAACTCCAATATCTACTGACAGCTTTCATCTGCATATCGTCGCTTACTATAACCCCCTTAAATCCAAGTTTTTTTCTTAAAAGATCTTCTTTTATTTTGGAAGAGAAAGTAGCTATATATTTTTTATCAAGTTTTTTATTATAGATATGAGCTATCATTATCATATCTGTAAGATTTTTTCGTATAAAATATGAATATGGCAAAAGCTCCTCTTTTCTCCAGCTTTTTGTTACGTCAACAAACCCCCTATGAGTATCTCCAAAAGATGAGCCGTGCCCTGGAAAATGCTTCAAAACGGAAACTATGCCCCTTTTTTTTAAAGCTTTTATAAAAATTTCGCTATGTCTTATAACTCTTTTTAAATTTCCATACGATCTTTTTGCTTTTACTATAACTTTGTTTTTGGGATTTACGGCTATATCCACAACAGGAGCAAAATCGCAGTTAAATCCGTTATCAAAAAGCTCTTTTGAGAGTTTTTCATAAACTGTTTTGGTATATTTTAGATTATCCTTTTTTCCTATATAAAAAGCGCTTGGAGTATTAACAAAACCCTCTTTTTTGAGTCTTTGAACCCTTCCCCCCTCTTCATCCACACATATTAAAATTTTATATCCGGCTTTTAGCGCTGTTTTTTTTATATCTTCATTAAGTCTTTTAAGTTGAGATGGATTTTTAATATTTTTAACTTTGCCTCCCTTTCTATCAAAAAGGATAACCCCTCCTAAATGATATTTTAAAATATCATCCTTTATCTCTTTTGGTAATTTTTCTCCTTCAAATCCAACAATAAGCATATTTCCTATCATCTTAAAAAGGGTATCTCTATCATAAGAGAAAAGAGATAGACTAATCAGCAATAAAAATAAAAAAATTCTCATTTTTACTCTTTTATAATAATTATTTTTATAAGCACCATACAAATTATAACTTCAGCTAAACTTGCCAAAACAAACATATAATAATGAAACTTATCTATACTGTGAGAATGATACGCCAAAGTAGCAACTGCTATCAATAAAGTAAGAGGCATAGAGTGAGAGAGGGCAAAAAGTATAATCTCTCTTAAAGAGAGCATTTTTAAAAATACCAAAGCGGAAATCACTCTTACAAATATCATCAAAAATACAAACGCTCCCACTTTTTCTATCATCCCTTCCCTAAAAATATAACCGGGATCAAAAGTGCTTCCTATATAAATAAAAAATATCGGAACTAAAAATCCAAAACCAAAAGATGCAAGTTTATGAGGAAGCTCTGCTTTATGATCAAAAAATGTAGCTATCAAAATTCCCGCTATAAAAGCTCCAAAAGCAATCTCTAAATGAAGATAGAGCATTATTGCTATCATCAAAAAAAACAGAGCCATAGAGAGTCTTATATCTTTCTCCTCTTTATCGCTGTCTATTGGCATAAGATATGTTTTAAGCTCCGGATACCACCAAAAAAGAGTCCTAAGAGAAAAATATATAATGTAAAGTCCAAATAAAAAGGCTCCCAAATATAAAAAGGTCTCATAAAGCTTTATTCCAACTCCATACTCTAAAATAGCTCCCACAAAGGTAAGAGCCAAAATGCTCACAAACTCACCAAGAGTTCCTATCGTCATTGAGAGATTTAGCCATTTGTAATTTTTACCATACTCTTTATATAAAGCTAAAACCAAACCGATTGATATTAGAGGAGTTATAACTATATAGATATTGCTAACGCCTATATTATAACAAATTAAAAAAGAGAGAATATATAAAGAGAAGATATATAAAAATCCCCTTTTTAAGAGGTTTTTATCTATATTAAGAAGTCTTCTTAAATCTACTTCCGCTCCGGCTAAAAACATCAAATAGTAAAATCCAACTTCCGCAATAATCTCAAAAACATCGTTATCTTTAAGTATTCCAAAATATCCAGCAACAGCTCCCAAAATTATCTCGGTAGCAGTTGTGGGCATTTTTAAAATACGAGATACGTAAGGAGAGATAAAAACCAAAAAAGAGAGAGTTGCTATTAAAAAAGCTTCATTTTCCATTGCACTGTTTTGCTATTTTTAAACCCAATTCTTCAATCATTAAAAGATCTCTTTTAACGGCAGCTCCTTTTGTGGTTAGATAGTCTCCTATTACTATAGAATCGGCTCCAGCTTTAAAAATCTCTTTTTGCCTCTCTTTAAAAGTTATCTCTCTTCCTCCGGCAACCATAACTCTTTTATTAGGAAAAAACTCTCTAACCTCTCTTATGCAAAGCAAAGCCTCATCTATTTGCATAACCTTGAAAGGAAGAGGCAAAGAGGGATTTGGATGAAAGAAATTGATAGGAATTGAATCTACATCAAGCTCTTTTAATGATTTTAGAAAACTCTTTCTATCTTCTAAACTCTCTCCCATGCCAAAAATCCCGCCGCTGCAAAGTTTCAAACCCGCCTCTTTTACATTTATGCAGGTTTGAAATCTCTCCTCCCAATCGTGAGTGGTACATATCTTTTTATAATACTCTTTTGAGGTTTCAAGATTATGATTATAGCTATCAATCCCGCATTTTTTAAGCTCTTTTAAACTCTCCCTATCGGCAAGACCGTTGCATGCTATTAGATGAAGAGATCCTACCTCTTTTTTGATTTTTTTAGCAACTTCGCAAACAAACTCAAGTTTTTTAAAATCAAGCTCTCTCCCGGAAGTAACAAGACAAAAACCCACTGCTTTGTTCTTCTTTGCCTCTTTAGCCTCTTTTACGATTAAATCTATATCCTTTTTAAGATATCTATCGATATTGGCTTTATATTTGGAGCTTTGAGCGCAAAAAGCGCAATCTTCATTGCAGCTTCCGCTTGAAATATTGCTTATAGCGCATAAAAATATCTCTTTAGACACTTTTTAAAACCTCTTTTTTGCTATTCCACTCATCAGAATCTATATGCCTGTAAAAATAGTTTACTATATACCCATCCTGTATTATATCCAAAATAGCAAATTCGCTATAAGGTTTATTTCTTGCGCAAACCTCTCCCGGATTTAGGAAAACTCTATTGTTTATAAATTCAAGCTGAAACTTATGAAGATGGCCGTAAATTATTATATCAGTATCGGGAGTCATAAAATAGGGAAGATGCATTAATTTGAAACTTTTTTGAGAGATTTTAAAATAGTGAGGCTCAAAAAAAAGATTGTATCTACTCTCAAGTCCCCTTAGCTTAAAATCGTTGTTTCCAAAAACCGCCCAATAAGAAAAGCCAAAAGCTTCCATCATCTCCAAAATTTTTACATCTCCTATATCTCCGGCATGAATAAGATGGCTAACTTCCAACTCCTTTAATTTCTCCAAAACCTTTTTAGTTAGAGAGATTTGGGAGTGGGTATCTGATATAATTCCCACTCTCACGCCGTTTGCTCCTCTTTTATATCCATATCTTCTCTGTGTTTACATTTGATACACTCATAAATATCTTTTTTTCTATAGGTTCTCTTTGCCATTAAATAGCCGCACTCAGGACATTTTTTATTAACCGGCTCATAAGCGGATACAAATTTGCAATTTGGATAATTGGAGCATCCGTAAAATTTTCCTCTTCTTGAAGCTCTCTCTACTATATCCCCGCCGCATTCTGGACATTTGACTCCCTCTAAAGAGACAGGAGTTTTTTTTGTGTTTTTGCTTATATTTTTAGTATATTTGCATTTTGGAAAATTGCTGCAAGCTATAAATTCCCCAAATCTGCCTTTTCTCTTTACAAGCTCATTTCCGCATTCAGGACACGCTTCTCCGATTGGAATAGCCACTTTTAAACTTTTTATATTCTTTTTGCCCTCCTCCACCTTTTTTATGAAAGGCTCGTAAAACTCCCATAAAACCTGCTGCCAATCCTTTTTCCTCTCAGCTATCTCGTCAAGCTCCTCTTCCATTTTGGAGGTAAATCCGCTATCTACTATCTCCTTAAAATGCTTCTCAAGTATCTCTATTACGGTAAAAGCTATCTCTGTTGGAACAAGCTGTTTTTTTACAATCTCAACATATTTTCTTGCCACCAAAATAGAGATAGTCGGAGCGTAAGTAGAGGGTCTTCCTATTCCCAAAGCTTCCAGTTTTTTTATTAAGCTTGCTTCCGTATATCTTGGAGGAGGCTCTGTGAAATGCTGATTTGCTTCAAGTTTTGTCAAAACAGCCTCATCTCCCTCTTTTAAAGTAGGCAAAAGCTTATCTTTATCCTCAGTTTTCAAAATTTTATAAAATCCGTCAAAAACAAGCCTTCTTCCGGTAGCTTTAAATTTGGAGCTTTTGCTTGCGAAAATAATGCTTTGAGATTCAAAAACGGCATCCTCCATTTGGGAAGCTAAAAATCTCTCATAAATTAGTTTATACAGTTTATATTCATCCGGTTTTAGATAATTTTTGGCAATTTCAGGAGTAAACTCAAGCATAGTGGGTCTGATAGCTTCATGAGCTTCTTGAGCGCCTTTTGATTTGGTTGTATAGGTTTTTGGAGCTTTAGGAAGATATTTATCTCCAAATCTGTTTTTAATACTCTCTCTTGCCGCCTCTATTGCCTCTTTTGCAATATTTAAGCTGTCAGTTCTCATATAGGTTATAACGCCCGATGTCCCTTTGTGGGTTTGAACTCCCTCATAAAGAGTTTGAGCTATCATCATAGTCTTTTTGGGAGAAAATCCAAGTTTGCTTGAAGCAGTCTGTTGAAGGGTTGATGTCATAAAGGGAGCTGGAGATTTGCTTTTTCTCTCCTTTTTCTCTATCGAAAAGACTTTAAAGCTCTCTTTTTGCAAAACATCTTTTATATAATTTGCCCTTTTGGAATCTTTTATCGTCATCTTCTCTATTTTTTCATTTTCAAATTCAATCAAAATAGATTCGATAGTCTCGTTAAAAACGGCATCTATACTCCAAAACTCTTCAGGTTTGAAAGCTTTAATCTCTCTTTCTCTATCGACTATCAATTTTAAAGCTGCCGATTGAACTCTACCAGCGCTTAAACCTTTTTGAATCTTAGAAGCAAGAAGCGGAGAGAGTTTGTATCCAACAATTCTATCCAAAAGCCTTCTTGCCTGTTGGGCATTTATCTTATCGCTATCAAGCTTTCTTGGATTTTTCAAAGCGTTTAAAATAGCATTTTTGGTAATTTCGTGAAAAACGATTCTTGGAAGCGAGTTTGGATCTTTACCTATCGCTTTGGCTATATGGTATCCTATAGCTTCCCCTTCTCTATCTTCATCGGTAGCAATATATATCTCATCACTCTTTTTAGCCAAATCCTTTATCTCTTTTACAACTTTGGAATGATCTTTTGAAACTCTATATTGTGGGATAAATTTTCCCTCTTCTATTTTGATTCCAAAAGTGCTTTTTGGTAGATCTCTTATATGTCCTTTACTTGCTACTATTTGATAATCTTTCCCCAAAAAACTTTTAATGGTTTTAGCTTTAGTTGGAGATTCAACTATAATCAATTTATTCAATTTTCTATCCTATTTTCAAAAATTTTCGACATTATACCAATTTAAAATCAGGTTTCAACCAAATCGGTATTATATAGAATGTTTTTAAAACACAACTAAAAGCCTCTTCCTATTCATAAAACATTTTTTTAATAATTTAATATATTGCATTAAATATATCAAATATTAAATATATTATAGAAGAAAAATAAAAAATAACTTCCTATGTAAAATTTTTTTTATTAAAGACGATAGTATATTTTGCAAGGATGCAAGTAAATATTTTTTTACAAAGGAATGTATCATGGGTTTTAGAATAAACACCAACGTATCCGCATTAAATGCTCATGCAAACAGTATGCGGGTCAATAGAAATATAAGCGAATCGCTCTCAAGACTAAGTTCTGGTCTTAGAATTACAAAAGCTGCAGACGATGCTTCTGGTATGGCGATAGCTGACAGTCTTAGAGGACAAGCAGATGCATTAGGTCAAGCAATAGCAAACGCAAATGATGGTATAAATATTATACAAACAGCTGATAAAGCAATGGATGAACAGATAAAAATACTTGATACTATTAAAGTAAAGGCAACACAAGCCGCGCAAGACGGTCAAACGGCTGAAACAAGACAAGCTTTGCAAGCTGACGTGGTAAGACTTATGGAACAGCTTGATAATATAGCAAGCCAGACAACTTTCAATGGCCAATCTTTGCTTTCTGGAAATTTTACAAATAAAAAGTTTCAAATAGGAGCATACTCCAATCAAACTGTTACAGCTTCAATAGGAGCTACGAGTTCTGATAAAATAGGCGAAACGAGATTTGAAACAACTGAACTTGTTAAAGTTAGCGAAGGAGCTAATGCCTTTTCAAGCCCCGTTACATTAACTTTCAAAAATGTAGATGGGAAAAACGATTTAACTATCGAGAGTGTAAAAATTTCAACGAGCGCTGGAACCGGACTTGGAGCTTTAGCCGAAGTTATTAATAAAAATGCGGATAAAACTGGGGTTAGAGCCTCTTATAATGTTCTTGGAACAGGGGCTAAAGCCGTAGCGGCAGGAGATATTAAAGGACTTAAAATAAACGGTGTTACAATCGGAGACATAACAGACGTTAAAGCAAACGATGCAGACGGTAAACTGATAAATGCTATAAATGCCCATAAAGCCGATACGGGAGTTGAAGCCACAATAGATTCTGAGGGTAAACTGAATCTAAGAAGCGTTGATGGAAGAGCAATAGAGGTAGAAACGGCAAGCAGCGCGGCAGTTCTTGGAAGCGGAAGTTTCGCACAAGCTTCTGGAGGAGACAACGCAAACGTAATAATTGGAAGAATCTCTCTGGTAAGACTTGATGCTAAAGATATTCAAATTTCTGGAACAAACGTATCCGCAGTAGGTTTTACTTCAGGAATGGCTCAACAAACTGTAAGTTTAAGAGAGATAAAAGGAAATTTCAATAAAGATATAGCAAGCGCAATAGGTGCAAATGCAAACAGCTCTTCCTGGCAATTTGGAAAAGATTTAAGTGCCGGACTTACAAGCCTAAAAGGAGCAATGGCAGCAATGGATATAGCGGAAGCCGCTACAAAAGTATTGGATAGAATCAGATCAGATCTGGGTTCCGTTCAAAATCAGCTTGTAGCAACCGTAAACAATATTTCCGTTACACAAGTTAACGTAAAAGCTTCAGAATCTCAGATAAGAGATGTAGATTTTGCTCAAGAGAGCGCAAACTTTAATAAAAACAACCTTCTTGCACAAGCTGGAAGTTACGCTATGAGTCAGGCAAACGCTACGCAACAAAATGTAATGAGACTTCTACAATAAATCTCAAGCCGTTTTAACGGCTTGAAAAATTAGTAGGTGTATTTAACTCCAACCGTTAACAAATGAGCGGCATTATCGCTAAATTCTCCATTTATTTTATCTTTCCCCTGTTTTATGCTAATATCTTCTTTATCATCATATAAATATGCCCCGCCTACACTTAATTTCTCATTTATTTTGTAATTAAATCCCAAAGAATAAATTTTGGCATCAGAATCGGGAAGTTCAAATCCTAAAGTCTCTTTTGGGACAGGTGTTTCATCAATAGCAAATCCAAGCATCAATTTAAGCTTATCATTATATTGATGAGTTACACCAAACCTCCAAGTATCGGTATCCTTCCAATTTTTGGAAATAGGAGCATCAAAAACTTTGGCAAGTCCGGGATTTAACTCTCCTTCATATTTAAAATCTAAAGTAGAATAACTTGACCATCTGGTTTTTTCATAAACCAGCTCAAAAGTTGTATTATTATATTTATATCCCCCAGCAAGCGTAAAAGAGGCAGGCAGAGGAACTGTAACTGAAGCTTCGTTATCATAAACCTTTCCGCCTATTGCATCAAAATATAGTTTGGCATTTCCCTCCTCTTTCATATCAACTTTAGATCTATAGGTAGCGGCTAAAAATAGAGAGGGTGAAGGTCTGTAAGATACAGCTATGTTATATCCAAACTCGCTCATATCCCCATCCATCTCTCTTTTAAATCTTGCAGGAAAAAGCCCCTCTTTTTGTAAATCCAAAGTATCGCTTCTTATAGTTCCTTCACTATAAACAAATCTAAGTCCAACAGCAATTGAGAGATTCTCCCATGTTTCAAAAGAGATAGAGGGGTTAAGCTCTAAAACCTCTAAACTAAACTCCTGGGCATAAGCTTTTTGATAAGGAGTATCCCATTTTTTAGAAAGACCGGCAGGTGCGGTAAAACTAACTCCCCATCTTAAAAAATCATATTTGGGAGATACGTAAAAAAAAGTGGGCACAAGAAAATTTTCACTCTTACTCTTACCGTCTAACCTGGAATCAACAAAAGATTTAAACTTAATGCTTGGCAAATTTATATAGGTTAAAGAGCCCTCAAAATATGATTTATCCTCATCCATCCAAATCATATTTGCCGGATTATAATAACTTGCATCCGCTCCCATCACACAAGCTACATTAGCAGCGCTCAATGCTACCGAATCTATGGACTGTTCTGGAATTTTATATCCTCCGGAATATAAAAAACTAACGGCCGCAATAGAAAAAGCAAAAATCCTAAAATTTCTCATGACACATCCTTTTGTTGAGATTTTTCACTGATATTACGCATTTAAAGAAAATGTAACTTGGGGAAAGTTCTAAATTGAACGAAAACTTTACAATTTTAGCATAAAAATTTTATGTTAGCCGGAGGCTAAAAAAGTGCACCAAACCCCGAAGGGGCGCTTTAGCGTTTGCACTTTTTAATAAAATTTTTATGCGTTTGCAACGCAAAAAATTGTAACTCGTTTGAGTGAAATTTAGAACCTTTCCCTAAAAGTACGTAAAATCAGTTATTCAATAAAATTATATAGTAATTCTATCTCTTTAGGCCAAAGAGATTCATCTATAGTCTCTAAAATAAGAGGTATATCTTTTAATCTATCATCATTCATAATAAACTTAAAAGTATCCTCTCCAAGCTCTCCCATTCCGATTGAGTGATGCCTGTCCACCTTTGAAGAGAATTTAGACTTTGAATCGTTTATATGCATACCTTTTAAATATTTAAAACCAACTATCTTATCAAACTCTTGCATTGTTTTTTCATAGCTCTCTTTATCTCTTATATCATATCCTGCGGCAAAAATATGACAGGTATCAATACAAACTCCAACTCTTTTTTTATCTATAGATTTATCTATAAGATAGGCAAGGTGTTCAAATCTATATCCAAGATTGCTTCCCTGACCTGCGGTAGTTTCTATTACAAGAGTAACACTTTCTGTAACTTCTAAAGTTTTATTCATACTCTCGGCTATAAGATTTAAACACTCCTCTTCTGAGATTTTTCCAAGATGGCTTCCTGGATGAAAATTTAATTTATCCAGACCCAAAAGTTCGCATCTTTTAACTTCATCTATAAAAGCATTTAAAGATTTCTCTCTCTTTTCTTTTTCGGGATGTCCCAAATTTATAAGATAACTGTCATGAGGGAGAATATGTTTTGGAGAAATTCCAACTTTTTGAAGGTTTTCTTTAAATTTTTCAACAGTTTTTTCATCAAGCGGTTTGGCTTTCCACTGTCTTTGATTTTTCGTAAAAAGAGCAAAAGCCTTTGCTCCTATTTTCTGGGCATTTAAAGGAGCGTTAAAAACTCCTCCGCTACTGCTTACATGAGCTCCTACATATTTCATAAAAAATTCCTTAGATTACTATTTATGAGATTAATTATAACAAAAAGATAGCGGAGAAAAAAATTTAACCCCAAAAAGGGGATTAATTAGAGATATTTTTTAGCTATTTTTGCTTCTTTGCTGTTTGGATAGTTGCCTATTAAAGCATTAAAAATTTTTTCGGCATTCTCTTTATCTCCTATCTTCTTAAAAGAGATTCCAGTATGAAGCAAGAGAGTTGGAATATATGAAGCTTGGTCATAAAGTTGAATGCTCTTTTTATAAAAAACTACAGCTTCTTTATAATTTCTTTTATAATAGTTAATCTCTCCAAG
>JALVCR010000161.1 GCA_027009865.1 Campylobacterales bacterium | reverse complement strand
TAAAAGGAGCTTGCTCCAACTTCCAGATTTAAAGGATTTGGAGTCTCAAACAAAATAACCCCTCCCCTTTTTAAAACTCTTATGGCCTCATCCAAAATCTTTATAAAAAGCGTAAAATCCAGATGCTCGATTATATGAAATCCCGTTATCGCTCCTAAACTCTCATCTTTTAGAGAGGATAGAAACTTCAAAGCATCCTCTTCTTTGGCTTTCAATCCCTTCTCTTTGCAAAGAGATACCATCATTGAGTTTGTATCTACCCCTTTAGCCTTAAAGCCCTCCTCTTTTAAAAGAGACAGCCACTCCCCTCTTCCGCATCCTAAATCCAAAACTTCCTCTTCTTTGTTTAAGAGGGGAAGATAGACTCTAAGTCTTCTTTTAATCTCCCCTTCAAAACCTCTAAATCTGTTTTCAAAAAGAAGATATAAACTCTCAAGCTCTCTATCATTTTGTAAAATATTTTCAATCTCTTCTCTGCCTATCTCTTTTGGAAATCTCTTTCTAACTTCATTTAGAATAAACGAGAGCCGCTTTTGATTATCGAGAGTGTAGATTTTATACTCATATAATCTCTCTAAAAGCTCCTTTAGCTCCTTTTTATCGCTTTTTGAGGAGAGCTTATACTCAAACAGATTCAATCTATCTTCCAAAAATTTCTTAAATCCGCCGTAATCCTCTTTTGTTTTGTAATAATCTTCGTTTAAGGTTTTAAAATCCTCTCTCTTTATTAAGTTTTCTCTCTCTCTTGTTATAAACTCTTTAAACCCTCTGTAATCTTCATCTATCTTATAAAATCTCTCTTTAAACTCTTTAAAATCGCTTAAGATATTGTCTTTAAAGTTTTGAAATTCGGTAAAGTCCTGCAAAGAAGCCTCTTTTAGCTTTAATACAGCTCTCTTCATCTCCTCTACATTGTCGCTTAAATCTTTATATTTTTGATTATTTGATACAAACGTCTTTTCCAAAGAGTCTATTCTCTGATAAGTCTCTCTCATAATAGAGTCTATCATCTCTTCATTTATTCTTTGATTCTCTTTTAGATGCTCTACCGATTCTTTCAAATAATCTATTGTTTCTTTTAAAATTCTAATCTCTCTTAAAACCTCTTCTAAACTCTCGTTTATGGTTTTGAAATTTGAGATGGCATACTCTTTAAATCCAAAGTAATCTTCATCATTTTTGTAAAGAGCCTCTATATTTGCTCTAAACTCCTCTATGGCATTTAGGGTATATTCCTCTTTTGAATTAATCTGCAAAAATTTAGCGTGAGAATAGGCTTCAAACTCGTTTATTCTCTCGTTTAATTTTGGAAGTTTTACAAAAAGAGAAAAAAGCTTCAAAAAATATCCCAAAATAGGAATTTTATAGAGTTTTGAAAAAACTCTTACTTTAAAAAGAGATTTAACTTTTACTCTTTTTTCTTTTCCTTCGGGAGAGTAGCGAATTTCAGAGAGTATCTGGACTTTATCCTTTTTTCCGCTTCTTAAATCTTTTAAAAATTTCTCAAATCCTTTGCTATCTGGCTCTCTCTTTAAAAGAGCAATATATGCGTTTCTTATAAAATCCTCGTCATGAAATTTGCAAAGCTCGGAAATTTCGTAGCTGTCTTTTATTTTGATTTCCTCTTTTTTTAAAGGCGCTTTTAAAGCTGGTTTTGCATCTTTTTTATCTTTATTGAAACTCTCTTCTTTGCTCTCTTTTTTAATAATCTCTATAATCTCGTCAATTGTTAAATCTTTACTCATAAGTTAGCTCTCTTATCTCTATTTTAGGCTCCAATCTGCATATTCCCACAAAAGGTTTTCCCAAAAATCCCGCAACCTCAAATTCAGAGGCGTTATCTATCCAATGAAAACAGTTTTCTATATGATTTTCGTTTGTGTGCAAAGCGGCGGTAATTGTATATTTGCCGACTCCTATGTTCATTTTCATATCAAAAACGCAAATATATCTCTTATCCTTTTTTAAATTGATGCAAATATCGTGATAATAGGTATTTGTGCCGAAAATATCCTGAGCGAATTTGTCTCTAATGGCTATTCCGACCGTTACATCTTTTATATCTTTGTAAGCTCTTATTTTAACAAAAATTTTCGCTATCTCCCCTGAAGAGATAACATCGCTTTTACTTTTCTCTCCTATTAATTTTACCTCTTCTATTTTTGCGTCAAAAGTGCCGTATGAATTTTCCTTTTTTAAAATTTTTTTCTCTTCTTTCTCATTCATTTTGGCTATCAAAAAGTTGTAACTGTTTATCACTTCCTCAGGAGAGCCTTTCTTTATAACCTCTCCTTTGTGCAAAAGAAGCATCCTATCGCATAAAATTTTAAGAGAGTTTAGATCGTGAGAGACATAAATTATTCCCATGGCCTTCTCTTTTCTTCTCTTTAGCGCTCTTGTGCATTTTTGTTGAAAATGAGCGTCTCCCACGGCCAAAGCCTCATCCACTATCAAAATTTCAGGTTCTGAAAAGATTGCAATTGAGAAGGCCAATCTCATCTTCATTCCCGAAGAGTAGGTGTGCAAAGGCTCCTCTATATACTCCTCAAGCTCGCTAAATTGTATGATTTTATCAATTTTTCTCTTTATCTCAAGAGAGCTCATTCCTATTAAAGTGGCATTTAAAAATATATTCTCCCTTCCGCTAAGCTCAGGATTAAATCCCGTTCCAAGCTCAAGCAGGGCGGTAACTCTCCCCCTTCTTACTATCTCTCCGCTTGTTGGTTCTAAAACTCCCGCTATCAATTTTAAAAGAGTACTTTTTCCAGCTCCGTTTAATCCCACAATTCCCAAAGTCTCTTTTTCAAAAAGAGAGAAAGTTATATTTTTATTTGCGATAAACTCTTTGTGATAGCTTCTTTTTGTAAAAATCTCTTTTAGCCTG
>JALVCR010000160.1 GCA_027009865.1 Campylobacterales bacterium | reverse complement strand
TAACGGCATTGTCATATAATAATAGGTTTATAGTAAAAAGAGGTTTAGGTATGATTGAAACTATTTCTGTTGTTATTCCCGTTCATAATGAAGAGGGGAATATTGAAGAGCTTGTTAGAAAAACATATAAAGTTTTGAAAGAAAGCGATATAGATGGAGAGATTATCGTAGTAGATGATAAAAGCAGTGATAATACTTTGAAAAATTTATTAGATATGAAAAAAGAGATTTCAATTTTAAGAGTAATAGCTCATAAAAAAAACTGCGGACAAAGCAAAGCTTTATATAACGGAATAAAGAGCGCAAAATATGGGATAATTGCTACGATGGACGGAGACGGGCAAAATGATCCAAAAGATATTCCAAAAATGCTAAAAGTTTTAAAAAACGGCGATGAGAATCTAAAGATGATTGCGGGATACAGGAAAAAGAGACAAGACTCTATCTTTAAAAAAATAGCTTCCAGATTGGCAAATAAAATAAGAGCCTTTTTATTAAAAGATGATACTCCAGATAGCGGCTGTGGGATTAAAGTATTTTATAAAGATACATTTTTGTCTCTACCGTATTTTGATCATATGCACAGATTCCTTCCCGCTCTTTTTAAAAGGGAGGGGGCTTTGGTTATTTCGGTGGAGGTAAATCACTTTGCAAGAAAGTATGGAAAATCCCACTATAATAATTTTCAAAGAGGTATTGTCGGAATTGTCGATTTAATCGGAGTTATGTGGCTTAATAAAAGAAACTGCCGCTCTTTTGAAAAGGAGATTGTTTGAGTAAAGATACCGTGTGGCTTATTATAGGTTTTATGGGGCAGTTTTTCTTCTCGATGAGATTTTTGATTCAATGGATTCAAAGCGAAAAGGCTAAAAAGAGCGTCATACCTCTTGCCTTTTGGTATTTTAGCCTTCTTGGGGGAATTACTCTTTTTGCCTATGCGGTTTACAGAAAGGATCCCGTTTTTATTTTGGGACAAAGTCTTGGAGTGTTTATCTATATGAGAAATCTCTATTTTATCTACAAAAACAAAAAGAGAGAGCTTGAATAGAATTAAACCATTTATTTTGCCTTTTTTTATAATTTTCTCGGTAGCTGCGATAGGAGTCTATTTTAGGCCGCTTTTGCCAGTTGATGAGACAAGATATATTTCTGTTGCATGGGAGATGTATAGCAACCACTCCTTTTTGGTTCCGCTTTTAAATGGAGAGCCTTATCATCATAAACCTCCTCTTCTTTTTTGGCTGATAGATTTTTTGTGGTATCTTTTTGGCGTAAAAGAGTGGGTTGTAAGATTTATTCCCTCAATTTTTGGTTTTTTAAGTTGTGTTGTTGCATATTTTATGGCAAAGGAGCTTTTTAAAGATGAAGAGAGCTCTAAAACGGCTCCCTTAATTCTCTCTTCGATGGCTCTTTTTGTCTTTTTCTCTTCTATGCTTACTTTCGATGTGATGCTTAGCTTTTGGGTTTTGCTCTCTGCTTACTTTTTTATAAAGGCTTCAAATAGATTTAGTTTGAAATATTTTATTTTAGCGGGAGTTGCGATAGGCGGAGGAGCATTGACAAAGGGGCCTGTTATTTTGGTGCATCTTTTGCCTTTGGTTCTTTATATCCCTTTTTTAAAAGGGCTTGATAAGAAGAGATGGTTTTTTGGATTTTTGAAATCTTTTTTTATCGGGGTCTTTATAGCCCTTTTGTGGGCGGTTCCTGCAGCCATAAGCGGCGGGGAAGAGTATGCAAAAGCGATTTTTTGGGGGCAGAGCGCTAATAGAGTGGTCTCTTCTTTTGCACACAGGCGGCCTTTTTGGTGGTATATTCCAATGCTCTTTTTTCTTTTTATGCCCTATATTTTAGTAAAGCCTTTTTGGAAGATAGGGGAGTATTTTAAAAAAGAGAAAGAGGTGAGGCTTTTGTCTGTCTGGATAGCTGGAGGCGTTTTTTTGTTTTCATTGATAAGCGGTAAGCAGATTCAATATCTTTTACCTGAAATTCCTCCTTTTGCTCTTTTAGTTTCAAGAATATTTGCAAAAGAAAAGCTAAAAAGAGAAGATATTAAATATGTAGGCTTTGCATATATTTTTATAGCTCTGCTTTTTGTTTTTGGAGTTTTTTATCTTAAATTTGTAGAAAATAGATACAGCCTCTCATTTTTGCCTCTCATTTTTATGACTCTCTCTACGGGTTTGATAGGGGTTTGGCTTTTGGTTTATCCTTTTAGAAAATATATTTTAGAAAGTGTGGCTGTTAGCGTGGTTTTGTTTATTTTTGCTTTGCATATCGGTTTGGTGGATGTCTGGAAGATTCAAAGTCTAAAGCCTGTTGCAAGGGAGATTAATTATTTGCAAAAGAGTGGGAAAACTGTTGCGGTTATCGGCAAATATCATGATGAGTATCACTTCTTGGGAAGGTTAAAAAAGAAGATAGTTGTGGTTAAAAATGATAGAAAAAGGATTTTAGAGTTTAAAAAAGCAAATCCCAAGGCTATTGTGATTTATAAAGTTTCAAGAAATGAGATTTTGAATATGCCGATTTTAAAAGAGTATAAATTCAGAAATAAGAAGATTTTACTGCTTAGAGCAAAAGATTTAAAATTATAGGAATTTTTATGCAAGAGATTGTAAATTTTCTGGTTGAGAGCATAGGAAGCCTGGGATATTTGGGGATATTTGTTTTGATGTTTTTGGAAAGCTCCTTTTTTCCTTTTCCAAGCGAAGTTGTTATGATTCCGGCTGGATATCTCTCTTATAAGGGAGATATGAATATTTTTGTGGCTGTGGTTTTTGGGATTTTGGGAAGCGTGGCGGGAGCTTTGTTTAACTATTTTTTGGCTTCCAAATTTGGAAGAGCTTTTTTGTTAAAGTATGGAAAATATATTTTTGTAAAAGAGGAGACTC